>NZ_JAAGNB010000170.1:0-835 GCF_010550475.1 Amycolatopsis sp. SID8362 | reverse complement strand
CGGTGCTGCCGTTCTTCACCGGGCCGGAGGAGGTGACCGGGCACGCGCTCCCGATCGCGCCGGCCGCGCAGCCGGCCACCACCGCGACGGCCCCGGACGTCCACCTGGCGCTGGCCCAGCCCGCCGACCTCGGCGACCGCGTCCGGCTGACCTGGCAGGCCGACGGCGACCTCGACTTCGCCGTGGTGGTGGCGGGCGAGCGGATCGACACGATGGTGCTGGTGGCGCACCGGCAGCGCGCGATGGAGGTGCCGATCGACCCGGCCCGCCGGTACTGCTTCCAGATCCGCGCGACGGACGGGAAGAACGTGTACACGAGCACGCCGGTCCCGATCCGCGGCGGCCACTGCACCCAGTGACCACCGCGCGGGGAAAGCGCCCCAATGGGGTTGTTTCATCCTGGTTGTGGCTGGTCAGGGTGTCGGGTTCGTGGTGGTTGCCTGTGGTGACACGAAGTGCCGCTGGGACCAGCGTGGCGAACCTGGAGATAGGTGAAGCCCTCGGCAGGATCGAGATGTGAGTCAACCATCCGCCGAGGGCTTCGGTCCTCTTTCCTACCAGGTCACCCTTCCACTGTCCGGACAGACCCTGCAGCTGGTCGCGGGGTTGATCCGTGCCCACCGCCAGCGGTTGCGGTCCCGCTGGCGCAAAGCCGGCCCCGCCCAGCAGGCACTGGTCGTCCTGGCCGTGCTGCGCGACGATCCGCGCCTGACCCACCTCGGGGCCGGCATGGGCGTGTCCGCCTCTACGGTCCGGCGGTGGGTGCTGGAAGTCATCACCCTGCTCGCCGTCCGCGCCGCCCGCCTGAACCGGGTCCTGCGACGCCAGGCCGCCC
>NZ_JAAGNB010000093.1:0-204 GCF_010550475.1 Amycolatopsis sp. SID8362 | reverse complement strand
GCGCTGCTCGACCTGCTGACCAAGGCCGAGGTCACGGCGCTGGCCACGGCCATCGCCGAAGCGGGCTGCGCGGCGCTGCTGATGCTGTCGGTCACCGGCAAGGTGGAGCTCTCGCCCGCCGACCCGCTCGACCCGGCCATCTCGGCCGCGTTCAACGCCCACCAGCGGCGGCTCACCGGCGGACGGCGGCTGCTCGGCCCCACC
>NZ_JAAGNB010000039.1:0-3934 GCF_010550475.1 Amycolatopsis sp. SID8362 | reverse complement strand
CGACGGCGAACAGCGACTGCCGCGGCACCGCCACCGGCCGCACGGTCAGCGCCTCGACCGCGACGACCGGCTCCCCGGCGTCGTCGGTCGCCACCAGGGTGATCGTCTCGGGGCCGCTGGCCGAAAGCCGGACGCGCAGGGCCGAGCGGCCGCGCGCGGACACGGTTACGCCGGTCCAGCTGAACGGCACCCGGCCCGCGCCGGTGTCCGGGAGCACGCCGAGCGCCATCGCGTGCAGCGCGCTGTCGAGCAACGCCGGGTGCAGCGCGAACTTCCCCGCATCGGCGGGCAGGGCCACCTCGGCGAAGACATCGCCGCCCCGCCGCCAGGCCGCGCGCAGGCCCTGGAACGCGGGGCCGTAGCCGAACCCGCGGTCGCCGAACCGGGTGTAGAGGTCCTCGACGTCGACGGGTTCGGCGTCCGCGGGCGGCCATTCGGCCGGACCGGCCGGAACCCGGTTTCCGCTGGTCAGCGTGCCGGAGGCGTGCCGGGTCCACGGTTCGTCGAACGCCGAACCCGCCGGGCGGGAGTAGATCCGCAAGGTGCGGGTGGCGCTGACGGCGATCTGGATCTCGACCCCGCTGTCCGGGAGGGTCAGCGGCGTTTCGAGGGTGAGTTCGCCGATGCCGTCGCAGCCGGCCTGCTCGGCCGCGCGCAGGGCGAGTTCGACGAACGCCGTCCCCGGCACCAGCGTCGAACCGAGCACCACGTGGTCGGCGAGCCACGGGTGCGACCGCGGCGAAAGGAGGCCGGTGCACAGGAAACCGTCGCCGTCGGCCAGCGCCAGCGCGGCTCCGAGCAGCGGGTGGTCGGGGTGGGTGAGCCCGGCGGCGGTGACGTCGCCGGTCGCGGCCGGCGCGGCCAGCCAGAACCGCTCGTGCTCGAACGGGTAGTGCGGCAGCGGGAGGCGCCTCGTGCCGCCGAAGAACGCCAGCCAGTCGACGGCGGTGCCGCGGACGTGCAGGGTGCTCAGGCCACGGATCAGCGTGGCGGCCTCCGGCCGGTCGGCGCGCAGGAGCGGGACGGCGCCGTCGGTGAGCGGGGCGAGGACCGCGGCCGGGCCCAGCTCGGCGAAGACGGTGACGCCCTGGGCGCGCAGGCGCTCGACGCCGTCGTGGAACCGGACCGGCTGCCGCACCTGGCGGACCCAGTAGTCCGCGTCCCACGCCGCGTCCGGCTCCACAGTGGACACCAGCGGGATCGTGGGGGCGGCGTAGGAAAGTCCGTCGAGAACCGTGCGGAACTCGGCGAGCATCGGCTCCATCAGCGCCGAGTGGAAGGCGTGGCTGGTCTTGAGCCGCTTGGTCTTCGCGAACGTCGCCGCATACTCGACCACCGCGGCTTCCACCCCGGACAGCACCACCGAGTCCGGGCCGTTCACCGCGGCCAGGGACACGCCTTCCGGCAGCTCGATGTCCTTTTCGGACGCTTGCACGGCGATCATCGCGCCACCCTCTGGCAGCGCCTGCATCAGCCGGCCCCGCGCGGCGACGAGCGCACAGGCGTCTTCCAGCGTCAGCACCCCCGCGACATGCGCGGCCGCGATCTCGCCGACCGAGTGACCGAGGAGCAGGTCCGGCCGTACGCCCCACGACTCCAGCAGCCGGTACAGCGCGACTTCGAGGGCGAAGATGGCCTGCTGGGCGAGTCCGGTCTCCGCCGACCCCGACAGGTCCCGCACCCGCGGGTCGAGGTGGGCGCACACGGCGTCGAACGCGGTTGCATAGGCCGGGAACGCCTCGTACAGCTCGCGGCCCATCCCGGCCCGCTGTGAACCCTGCCCGGTGAACAGGAACGCGGTCTTGCCTCCGGGTTCACCCTGGATGACGTCGAACTCGCGCAACGCGGTCACCAGCGCGTCCCGGTCCTCGGCGACGACGACCGCGCGGTGGTCCAGTCCGCCCCGGGTCGCCAGCGCGGCCGCCAGGTCCGGCAGTTCGACGTCCACTGTGGACAGCTGCTCGGCGTGCTCGCGCAAGGCGGACGCGGTCCGCGCGGACAGCAGCACCGGCGTGACCGGCAGCGTGGTCAGCGCGGCCGGTTCGGCTGCCGGGGCCTGCTCCAGGATCACGTGGGCGTTCGTGCCGCTCATCCCGAACGACGACACGCCCGCGCGGCGGGGCCGCCCGGTCTCGGGCCACGGCTGCGTCTCGGTGAGCAGCCGGACGTTGCCCGCCGCCCAGTCGACGTGCGGCGTCGGCTCGTCGACGTGCAAGGTCTTCGGCAGCACGCCGTGGCGCAGGGCCTGGATCATCTTGATGACGCCGCCGACCCCGGCGGCGGACTGGGCGTGCCCGATGTTCGACTTCAGCGAGCCCAGCCACAGCGGGTGCGGCCGGTCGCGGCCGTAGGTGGCCAGCACGGCCTGCGCCTCGATCGGGTCGCCGAGCCGGGTGCCGGTGCCGTGCGCCTCGACGGTGTCCACATCGGACGGCGCGAGCCGCGCCCCGGCCAGCGCGTCGCGGATCACCCGTTGCTGCGACGGGCCGTTGGGGGCGGTGAGGCCGCTGCTCGCACCGTCCTGGTTGACCGCGGAACCGCGGACGACGGCGAGAACGTCGTGCCCGTTGCGGCGGGCGTCGGACAGCCGCTCCAGCAGGAGCAGGCCGACGCCTTCGGCCCAGCCGGTGCCGTCCGCGGCGGCGGCGAACGACTTGCAGCGCCCGTCCGCGGCCAGCCCGCGCTGGCGGCTGAACTCGACGAACAGCGTCGGCGAAGCCAGCACCATGACACCACCCGCGAGCGCGAGCGAACACTCGCCCGCGCGCAGGGCTTGCGCGGCGAGGTGCAGCGCGACCAGCGACGACGAGCACGCCGTGTCGACGGTGACCGCCGGGCCCTCCAGCCCGAACTGGTAGGCGAGCCTGCCGGAGATCACGCTGCCCGCGTTGCCGGTCAGCAGGTGGCCTTCGAGCCCTTCGGGCGCGACGGACCAGCCACTGCCGTAGCCGGACGAGGACGCGCCCACGAACACGCCGGTGCGGCCGCCGCGCAGGCCCGCCGGGTCGACCCCGGCGTCCTCGAACAGCGCCCACGTCGATTCGAGCAGGAGCCGCTGCTGCGGGTCCATCGCGAGCGCGGCCCGCGGCGAGATGCCGAAGAAGCCCGCGTCGAACCCGGCGACGTCGTCGAGGAACCCGCCGGCGGCCGCGTGGCTCGCGCCGCGACCGTCCGGATCGGACAGTGCGGCGAGGTCCCAGCCGCGGTCGGCGGGAAACGGCGTGACGGCGTCGCGGCCGTCCCGCACGAGGTCCCACAGGTCGTCGGGCGACGCGACGCCGCCGGGGTACCGGCAGCTCATGCCGACGACGGCGATCGGCTCGGGTTCGCCGGACTCGACCTCCTGCAGGCGCGTGCGCGTCTGCTGCAGCTCGGCGGTCACCCGCCGGAGGTACTCGACCAGCCGGTCCTCGTTGGACACCGTCAGCTCCCCAGTGCGTTGTCGATGAAGTCGAAGAGGTCGTCCGCGGACGCCGTGGCGAGGCTGTCCGGGACGGTGGCGGCTCCCGCGGTGCCGGACCACTTGGCCAGCAACGTCTGGAGCCTGCCGTGGACGGCCGCCCGGGCGGCGTCGTCGAGCTCGGCTGCCAGCAGGCGCGTCTCCAGGCTGTCCACTTCGGACAGCAGCCGGTTCGCGTCCGGCTCGGTGCCGGTCAGCTCGCCGCGCAGGTGCGCCGCGAGCTCGGTGGGCGAAGCGTGGTCGAACACCAGCGTCGAGGGCAGCCGCAGCCCGGTCGCGGTGGCGAGCCGGTTGCGCAGCTCGACGGCGGTCAGCGAGTCGAAGCCGACCTCCAGGAACCCGCGGCCGGGATCGACCCCGGTGGCGTCGGCGTGCCCGAGCACGGCAGCCATCGCCTCGCGCACCAGGTCGAGCACGATCCCGTCCTGCTCGGCCGGAGTCCGCCCGCCCAGCCGCCGGACCAGCCCGGCGGCG
>NZ_JAAGNB010001855.1:0-1237 GCF_010550475.1 Amycolatopsis sp. SID8362 | reverse complement strand
GGCGGTGCGGAGCCGCGCGCCGAGCAGGGCCCGGTCACCGGCACGGCCCCGCTCACCCCGATCCAGCGCTGGTACTTCGCCACCCAGCCCGACCGGTTCGACCAGCGCGTGGTGCTGGAGTTCGCCGACGACGTCGACGAACCCGCGCTGCGCCGGGCCCTGGCCGCGGTCTGGGCCCACCACGACGCGCTCCGCCTGCGGTTCGAGCAGACGCCGCGCGGACGCGTCCAGCACGGCGAACCGGTCTGGCCGGCCGAACTGCTAGCCGACGACGTCACCTTCGACGTCGAACACGGGCCGCTGCTGACGGCGGTCCTCGACGGACGGCGGCTCCTGCTGGCCGTCCACCACCTCGCGGTCGACGGCGTGTCGTGGCGGATCCTCCTGGAGGACCTCGAAACCGCCTACCGCGGCGGGGAACTCGCGCCCAAGACGACGTCGTACGTCCAATGGGCCCGGCGCCTGGCCGGGCACGCGGCGGCCGGTGGCTTCGACGACGAGCTGGCGCACTGGCAGGCCCTGCCGCCGGTGCCGCCGCTGCCCGCCGACGGGGACGGGCCGGCCACGATCGACGGGACCGGCGAGGTGACCGTCCGGCTCACGGAGGACGAAACCCGGGCCCTGCTGCGAGACGTGCCCGACGTCTACCGCACGCAGGTGAACGACGTTCTCCTGGCGGCGCTCGGCCGGGTGCTGCACGACTGGACCGGCCAGGCGCCGGTGATCGACCTCGAAGGGCACGGCCGCGAAGACCTCTTCGACGGCGTCGACCTGTCGCGGACGGTCGGGTGGTTCACCAGCGTGTTCCCGGTCGCCCTCGACGTCCCCGAAGACTGGGGCGAGGCGCTGAAGGCGGTGAAGGAGCAGCTGCGGGCGGTCCCGCGGCGGGGCATCGGCTACGGCGCCCTGCGGTACCTGACCGGGACCGCGCCGGACATCGATCCCTTGGTGAGCTTCAACTACCTCGGCCGCTTCGACGACGCCGACGGCGGCGCGTTCCAGACCGGGCCGCTCGACGCCGACGTCGACCCGGAGGCGCCCCGGACCCACGCGCTCGACGTCGTCGGCCGGGTCACCGGCGGGACGCTGGAGGTGGCCTGGTCGCACGCCACGGGCTTGCACGACCGCGGCACCGTCGAGGCGCTGGCCGGCCGGATGCTGGCCGCGCTGCGGGAGATCATCGCCCACTGTGCCGCCCCGGACGCCGGCGGCCGCACGCCGTCGGACTTCCCGCTGG
>NZ_JAAGNB010001797.1:0-2759 GCF_010550475.1 Amycolatopsis sp. SID8362 | reverse complement strand
GGGGCCGCGGCCGGCGAGGTGGTGGCGGGCGCGGTCACGGCAGGGGTACCGCCATGTCCTGGTCGTGCAGCAGGAACTTCAGCGTGCCGCGGACGGCGTTCTCCGCCGCGAGCAGTTCCGGCACCGAGCCGGCGGTGAGCACGACGTACCCGAGCTTGTGCCCCGCCTGCTCGTACGGCCGGACGAACGAACCCGCGTCGGCGAACAGGTGCAGCCCGACGAGGCCCGGCATCGCGCGCACGTCGTCGGCACCGTCCACTCGCGACAGGTGACCGCCGCGGTCGGACGCCAGGATGTGCACCAGCGTCGGCTTCGGCTCGTGCAGGTCCAGCGCGACCTCGCCGCCGGTGGCCGCGGCGATCCCCGCGCCGATCAGGTCGGCGCCGTGGCAGTGCGCGATCGCTTCCGCCAGCCCGTTTCCGCCCATCCGCGCGCCCATCTCGATGAGGTAGAGCCGCCCGTCGCGGCCGAGCACGGCGTCGAGCGTCAGCGGGCCGGTCCGGTAGCCGAGCTCGGTGCAGATCCGGTCGAGGGCTTCGATCAGGCCCAGCTCGACGTCGGCGGGCAGTTCGGCGGGCAGCAGGTGCGACGACGTCACGAAGAACGGCGGCGGCGTGAGCACGCGCTCGGTGACGGCGTGGAAGACGATCCGCCCGTCGACGACCAGCGCCTCGATGGTGAAGTGCGAGCCGTCGAGGTGCTCCTCCACGACCAGCCGGCCGGACGGCGAGAACGCGAGCGACTCGGTGAACGCCTTGGGCAGCAGGCCCGGGCCGGCGCACGAGACGACCCCGCGGCTGCCGGAGGAGTCGACCGGCTTGACCAGCGCGGGGAACCGCAGCTGCTGGGCGGCGTGCACGAGCTCCGGGCCCGGGCGGCCGTCGACGCTGCGGTAGCTCGGCAGGCCGAGGTGGTCGCACAGCGCGCGGAACACGGACTTGTCCGTCGACGCCCGGACCGCGTACTCGGGCAGCGGATCCGGCATCCCCCAGTGGCGGGTCAGCCACGCCAGCGCGGGCAGGCCGACGTCGCTGGCCGGGCACAGCACGCCCGCGAGGTCGCGCCGGCCCGCCAGCCCCGCCGCGATCTGCTCCGGCGCCCGGACGCTGACCTGCAGGAACTCGTCCGCGTACGCCACCGCCGGCGCGGCGGGCCGGACGTCGACGCAGATCGTGCGGAACCCCAGTTCCCGCGCCCGCTCGTAGGTGCTGACCGAACCGTCCGCGCCCCCCAGGATCACCAGGGTTCTCGCGGGGTCCTTCTTCGAACTCGTCACGCCGAAACGCCTTTCCCCAGTTGCACATCGATGAGCCGGGGACCCGCCGGGTCCGCCGGGGTGAAGAGCCGGTCCTCGGCGTCGACGTCGACGTTCGCTTCCCGGACGTAGAACTGCCGCGGCCGCGGCTGGCCCGCGCCGACCACGACGAGGTAGCGCACGGTCAGCGAAGCCACCAGCAGCAGCACCGCGAGCAGCGCGAACAGCAGCGTGGCGGTGACCCCCGCGCCGAGCAGGCCGAACGCCGCCGCCCCACCGGCGAGCACCGCGATCCCCGCGGCCAGCAACGCCGTCGCGGACGCCGCGGTCGTGAGCCGCCGGGTGAACCCGACGAAGAGTTCGATGGCGTGCGAAGCCAGGAACCCGAAGCCCACTTTGGACTCGCCGCGCTCGCGGGCCCGGTGCGCGACCTGGACGCAGGTGTACCGGCTGGTCAGCCGGGGGACCGTGGCCAGGAAGTACGGCGTGCCGAGGCGCAGGTCGACGATCTTGCGGGCCAGTTCCGCGCGGACCAGCCGGAACGCCGTGGCGCCCGGCGGGATCTCGATGCGCAGCACGCGCCGGCCGAGGAAGTGGAACGCGGCGGTGCCCCACCGCCGCAACCGCGGGTCCTGCCGGTTCGTGCGGACGCCGAAGACCGCGTCGTTGCCCTGCTCGGCCGCCGCGACGAGCTTCTCCGCCTCGGCGGCGGGGAACTGCTGGTCGGCGTCGACGTGCAGGATCCACGGCTGCGACGCGTAGCGGTAGCCGGCCGAGAAAGCCGCTTCGAAACCGAAGTTCCGGGAGAAGGACAAGTACCGCACGCGCGGGTCGGCGGCCGCGAGCGCGCGGATCTTGTCCAGGGTTCCGTCGACGCTCCCGTCATCGACGTAAAACAGTTCCAGCGAATAGTGGCCTAGTTCGTTGGTTATTTCCCGATAGGACGGTTCGACGTTCTCGACTTCGTTGAAGCACGGAATGACTACGGTGAGTCCACTGTGGGCCGGCCCCGGGAAAGGGGTGGTCATCTGCCCTGCTCAGGTGGGTGTACCGAATTCGTGTCCGCACGGTCACCCACAGTGTGAATTGTGATCATGAATCCCCCAGCCGGATCCGGTAAGAGCGCTTGCCGATTGCGGTCTGGCGGGAGTTATAAGCAGATGCATGGGGGAACTGCGACGGTAGTTCTGCGAATTCCGCCATTCAGCCCCAGACCAAAGTAGTAACCCATCCGGCATTCGGGGTGACCTGACGGCGAAGTCCTTCCGCGCGGGCCGGTCGTGGCGCAGACTCCCCGGCCATGTGGAATCTGGGGGCGGGGGTCGTTTGGCGCGCCGCGTACGTCCGGGCGGTGCGCTCGGCGTTCGCGACGGTGCCGTTCTACCGCGAGCGCTGGGCGCTCGACGGCCGGGAGGACCCGGTCGTGGTGCCCGGGCGCACCGGGACGGACGGCGGCGCCGCACCCCTCGCGGAAGCCGTGCACAAGCTGGTCGACCTCGTGCCG
>NZ_JAAGNB010001750.1:0-603 GCF_010550475.1 Amycolatopsis sp. SID8362 | reverse complement strand
GGGCTCGCGGCGCGGTTCTGCGCGGGCCTCGCCGGCCACGGCCTGGCCTGCACCCGCCTCGGCATCCACGCGGTCACCGAAGACGGCGAACACCTCGGCCGCGTGTGGCGCTGCGCCGAACCGCTGACCCCGGCGGGCGTCGCCGACCGCGTCCGCTGGCAGTTCGAGGGCTGGCTGCGCGCGCCGAAGGGTCAGCGCCCGACGTCCGGCGTGGTGCGGCTGCGCCTCGAACCGGAGGAGACGGTCGAAGGCCGGTCGCTGCAGCTCGACCTCTGGCAGAACGGCGGCTCCGACGAGGAAGACGAGCGGGCGTCCCGCGCGTTCGTCCGCGTCCAAGGCCTCCTTGGGCCGGAAGGCGTGCTCACGCCCCTGCTCGACGGCGGCCGCGACCCCGCGGGCCGCGTCCGCCTGGTGCCGTGGGGCGACCCCCGCGAGCACACGAACCCACCAGACGCGACCTGGCCGGGCCAGCTGCCTTCCCCGTCCCCGGCGACGGTTCTGGACCGCCCGGTCCCCGCTCAGGTCTTCGACGCCGCCGGCCGGGCCGTCGCCCTCACCCCGCGCGACCAGCTCACGGCACCCCCACGCGCCCTGACGATCGGC
>NZ_JAAGNB010001695.1:0-832 GCF_010550475.1 Amycolatopsis sp. SID8362 | reverse complement strand
CCACGTCCCCGGCCACCGCGCGCGGCGCCGCGGGCAGCAGCGTCTTGGCTTCGGTCTTGCCGTCGTCGCGCTTCATGCCGGTGGCGATGGCGTCCACGCGCGCGGCGCCGGCGAGCCGGGCCCCGAGCGGCTCGACGAGCTCGACCCCGCGCAGGCGCCGCTCTTCGATCGTGATCGACCGGGTGGTCAGCAGGCCGCGGCGGACGCGCAGGGTGCCGCCGGGTTCGCGGTCCAGCCGGTAGTGCCACCACATCTCGGCGAACAGGCCCGCGGCGCCGGCGACGCCGAGCACGATCGCGAGGACCAGCAGGAGCAGGATGCTCGCGGCCAGGGGGACGTCGCCGAAGAGGTCGAGCAGCCACTTCAGCAGCCCGCCGCCGGCGCCGAACCAGTCCGCGACCTTGAACAGCGCGCCGAACGCGGACAGGCCGAGCGCGGGCGCGACGAACGACACCGGCGCGTACCGGATCCACCGCTTGTCGAGGCTCGCCAGCGCACCGTCGGCGCGTTCGGCGGCCGGGACGCGGTGCAGCAGTTCGGTGCGCAGGGCTTCGGCGTCCGCCCGGGCCAGCGGGGCGAGCGCGATCTCGTCCTGCTGCCCGGTCCCGATGGTCAGCACGGCGACGCCGAACGCGCGGTGCAGCGGGTTGGCCGTCAGGTCGACGGTGCGTATCCGCTCGCGCGGCAAGGACTTCCGCGTGTGGGCGACGAACCGGAACTCGAGCTCCAGGCGCTCGGGCGTGCAGCGGAACCGGGTGGCGCGCCAGCGGACGAAGTCGGCGAGCACGCCGGCGCCGACGAACAGGACGGCCGCCGGGACGAGCCACAGCGA
>NZ_JAAGNB010001638.1:0-1036 GCF_010550475.1 Amycolatopsis sp. SID8362 | reverse complement strand
GGCCCGTGTTCCGCGAGCGCGCGGCGGACCGGCCCCTTGCGGCAGCCGGTGAGCACGATGACGTGCCCGGCCAGCTCGCCGGCCAGCTCGTCGAGGTCGTAGACGGGCCGCCCCTTGGCCCCGCCGGCGAGCTGGGCGCGCGAGATGACGCGGCAGAGCCGGTGGTACCCGTCCTGCTGCCGGGCGATCACCAGCAGGTGCGACCCCTTCGGATCCGGCTCGCCGGCCTGCGGCGCGGGCAGGTCGAGCGAGAGCTCGGCCCCGAACCCGACGCGCACCCCGAGCTCCCGGGCAGCGTCGTTGAAGCGGACGGCGCCGTACACGCCGTCGTGGTCGGTGAGCACGAGCGCGTCCAGCTCCAGCCGCGCGGCCTCCTCGACGAGGGTTTCGGGGTGACTCGCACCGTCGAGGAAGCTGAAGTTGGAGTGGACGTGCAGCTCGGCGTAGGGCGCCCGGATCCGGTCCCCGCCGTCGTCCCGCCGCCGCGGCACCCGCAGATCGGCCGGCGCCCCGCCGTACCCTTCGCGCTTGCGCGACCACGCGGGGGCATCGTTGCCGTCCCCGGGCACGGGCGGCCGCCCGGAGGCGATCCGCTCCACTTCGGACCACGGCACGCCGGGGTTGTTGAACGCCAAAGCCAGCTCCGCAAGGAAAGTTCACTGAGGGGAAGCCAGCGAATACCGCTCGAACACGAGTTCGACTACTGGAGTCGATCCTGAGCCGGTCGGCGCGAGGTGTCAACTGTGGACGGCGTGGATCACACTAGTCGTAGCAGCCCTCGACCGTCCATTGTGGATCGTCACCGATGGTGACCCTGAGCAGCAGGGCGACGTCGCCGTCGTCGGTCTCCAGGACCACCTGGACGCGGGCGAGGCGGGCGCCGCGCTGGTGGACGATCCAGGGGCCCGCCGCGCCGAGGACGCGGCGGGGTGGGCCGTCGTCGACCGAGACCGTCGTGGGTGGGTGGCTGAGTTCGCCGCGGGCGGTGCAGCGGACCGCGGTGCCGGCCGCGTCGACGACCGCCGCCGGGACCGGG
>NZ_JAAGNB010001590.1:0-552 GCF_010550475.1 Amycolatopsis sp. SID8362 | reverse complement strand
TCGCTCCGCCGGGCGGATGGCCGTCGCCGTGGCCGTGGACGGCGTCGACCCCGTCTACGCCGCCGATCGCGACGACGAGTTCCGCGGGCGCGGGCTCCAGGGCTACCTCGTGCAGCCCACCGGACCTCGGCTGCCCGCCGCACCGGGAGTCGCGCGGCTGCCCGGCCCCGGGGAGGCCGTGCTTTCGCCCGCGCTCGCCGCGCTTCTCCGGTCGCCGGAAGGAGAACTGCTGCGTCCGCGCTTCCCGCAGCAGGTGATCGGCACCATCGGGGACGCCGGGCTGACCGGACCCAACGAGCTGTTCTTCTACGTCGGCTCCGCGACCGTCGCCACGCAACCGGGCGCCGTCCCCGTCAGCGGGTTCGGCGGGGAACCCCGGCGGCGTGGCCTCGACCCGCTCGAACTGCTGCTGGTCGTGGTCGGCGCGACGACGTGCCTGGTGCCCGTGTTCGTCTTCGTCGTCACCAGCACCAGGCTCGCCGCGGCGGCGCGGGACCGGCGGCTGGCGGCGCTGCGGCTCGTCGGCGCGGATCGCGGCCAGGTGCGCCGGAT
>NZ_JAAGNB010001545.1:0-497 GCF_010550475.1 Amycolatopsis sp. SID8362 | reverse complement strand
GCGCTGCCCGCCCGGCCGCCGTGCCCGATGTTCGCGGGACCGGTTCCGCCGGCGACCGCCGCGCTCGGCGCCGCCGCACTCGGGACCCTGCGCGCCGAGGGCCGGGGCGGCCTCCAGGAACCCCTGGCCGTCGAGACCACCCTGCTCCCCCAGGTGGACACGCTCGGTGAGCTCGGCGAGCGGCCACCCCGCCCGCCCGTCGAGATCACGCCGTTCGAACTGCCCGAGCGCGTCACCCCGATGAACCTGTTCCGGCGGCGGCGCCCCCTCGCCGCCGCGATCCTGGTGCTCGCCGCGGCCGTCTCCGCCGGGGCGATCACCCTCACCGCCCGCGAAGCCAACGCGGGCCCCGGCACCACCCCCGCTCCCTCCCCCGCCCCGAGTCATTGCGCCCGCCCCGGCGCCCCCTCCGGTGAAGGTCACTGTTGAACACTCTGCTCACGCAGGTTCCCCCGCTTCACACCGTCCCCGCCCATCCCGCGGCCCGGCAGCTCCTC
>NZ_JAAGNB010001497.1:0-582 GCF_010550475.1 Amycolatopsis sp. SID8362 | reverse complement strand
CCGCGTCCGCGGCCAGCGCGACCGCGGCGCCCTGCTTCCGCAGCACAGCGGCGTCCGCCCGGTCCGGGACCCCGCCCGCGGCCGCCCGCACCGGCGGGCTCGTCAGGTTCCAGACGGCCATCAGCCGGTCGGTGTCGCCGGCGCCGTTGATGCCGTCGTGCATCGGGCCGTAGAAGTCGGGCAGGTAGTGCGCCGGGCGGGCGGCGAGCTTGGTCAGGTTGAAGTGGGCGTTGCGCCGCACCAGCGGGTCGAACGTCCAGGAGATCTCGTCGACGTCCTGTCCCAGCGCCCACGCGCGCTGGTGCAGCTTGAGCGCGAAGCCGATGCCGCGCCCGTGCCCGCGGGTGGCGACGCCGGCGATGTGGCTGTGCAGTCCTCCCTTCGCCGGTCCGCCGAAGAACCCGAAGCAGGCACCGAGCAGTTCGGGCCCGTCGAAGGCGCCGGCCACGTAGTTGCCCGCCGAGACCATGGCGCGCAGCAGTTCGGCGGTCACCGGCGGGTTTCCCGGCTCGGGACGCCAGATCGACTCGAAGAGCCGGGTCACGGCGGCCAGGTCGGCGACCTCGGCCAGGGTCCGGACGG
>NZ_JAAGNB010001451.1:0-786 GCF_010550475.1 Amycolatopsis sp. SID8362 | reverse complement strand
GTTGCGCAGCTCGACCGCGGTCAGCGAGTCGAAGCCGAGCTCCTGGAACGCGCGGCCGGGTTCGACCGAGCCGCCCGAGGCGTGCCCGAGGATGGCGGCGACCTGGGCGCGGACCAGGTCCAGCGCGCGGTCGAACCGTTCTTCGGCCGACAACCCGAGCAGCTGCTGGGTGAGCTGCGAACGCCCGCCGGCCGACGCGGAGCGCCGCGACCGGCCGCGGACGAGGCCGCGCAGCACCGGCGGCACCTGGGGCCGGGTGCGCAGGACGGCCGGTTCCAGCCGCAGCGGCAGCACCACGGACGCCTCGACGGTGAACGCGGCGTCGAACCGGGCCAGGCCCTGCTCGTTGGTCATCGACGGCATCCCGGACTTGGCGATGCGCAGCAGCGCGTTCTCGTCCAGGGTCCCGGTCAGGGCGGTGAGCTGCGCCCAGCCGCCCCACGCCAGCGACAGCGCGGGCAGGCCCTCGGCGCGGCGGCGCTGGGCGAGCGCGTCGAGGAAGGCGTTGGCGGCCGAGTAGTTGCACTGGCCGGCGACGCCGAACACCCCGGAGATCGAGGAGTAGAGCACGAACGCGGCCAGGTCGAGTCCGGCGGTCAGCTCGTGCAGGTGCCAGGCGGCGTCGGCCTTCGGCGCGAAGACCGCCGCCACCCGCTCCGGGGTGAGCGAGCCGAGCAGGCCGTCGTCGAGGACGCCCGCGGTGTGCACCACCGCGGTCAGCGGGTGCCCGGCCGGGACGTCGGCGAGCACGGCCGCCAGCGCGTCCCGGTCGGCGACGTCGCAGGC
>NZ_JAAGNB010001399.1:0-1182 GCF_010550475.1 Amycolatopsis sp. SID8362 | reverse complement strand
CCCACACCGCGGCCGCGGCCAGGTCCGGCACGTCCTCGCCGTCCCGGGTCGCGACCGCCCCGCGGGTCACGACGACGAGCCGCGGCCCGTCCCCGGCCGCCCACTCCCGCACGGTGGCCAGCACGCCGGTCACGGTCTCCCGCACCACGTCCGGCACCGCACCCGTACCCCGCGGCACGGGCAGGAACGCCACCTCGGCCGCGGCTGGTCGTGAGTGTTCAGTCGGGTTAGAACCCGACTGAACACTCACGACCTCGGCGCCGGCCTGCTCCAGCGCGGTGACCAGGTCGGGGTCGTCGCCGAGGACCGCGCAGCGCGTGAACCCCGATGACGTGCCGGCCGGGACCCAGTCGACGCGGAACAGCGCGTCGCGTACCCCGAGCCCCTCGGCCGAGAACGGCCGCAGCGCCAGCGCGTCCACGACGCCCACCGGCGCTCCGGTCCTGTCGGCCAGCGCGAGCGCGAACCCTTCGGGCACCGGCGTCAGCCGGACCCGCATGCTCGTCGCCCCGGTCGCCGCGAGGTGCACGCCGGTCCACGCGAAGGGCAGCTGAGCCGTCCCGTCGCCGCGCAGGGCCGCGGTGTGCAGAGCCGCGTCGAACAGCGCCGGGTGCAACAGGAATCCCGCCGGGACGTCGGTGAGACCGACCTCGGCGAACAGCTCGTCGTCCCGGGTCCACGCGGCCCGCAGGCCCTGGAATGCCGGCCCGTAGCCGAAACCGGCCTCGGCGAACCGCGGGTAGACGTCGTCGACCGCGACCGGCTCGGCACCGGCCGGCGGCCACTCTGTCAATGCCACCACGGGTTTCGTGCCTTCGGTGACCGTGCCCTCGGCGTGCCGGGTCCACGGCTCGGTGGCGTCCCGGCGGGCGTGGACCCGCACCGGCCGCGCCCCGGCGTCGGGGGCGCCGACCGTGACCTGCACCTGAACTCCCTGCTCCGGCAGCACGAGCGGCGCTTCCAGGGTCAGGTCCGTGACGACGTCGCAGCCGGTTTCGGCCGCGGTCCGCAGGACGAGTTCCAGCAGCGCGGTGCCCGGCAGGAGCGTGGTCCCGGCGACGGTGTGGTCGGCCAGCCACGGGTGCGACCGCAGCGACAGGCGCGAGGTGAACAGGTAGCCGTCGGACTCCGGCAGCGGCACGGCCGCGCCGAGCATCGGGTGCCGGGCCGGGGCCAGGCCCA
>NZ_JAAGNB010001353.1:0-252 GCF_010550475.1 Amycolatopsis sp. SID8362 | reverse complement strand
CGCCTCGCCGGAGGCGCGGACGGCGTCGACCACGGCGTCGGTGAGGCCGTCCTCGTCGACGTCCACGAGCACGAAGCGGCCCGGGTTCTCGACCTGCGCCGAGCGCAGCAGACCCCACGCCGCCGCGCCCGCGAGGTCGGGGTCCTCGGCGTGCACCGCGCCGCGGGTCAGGAAGACCAGGCCCGAGTGGGGGCGGTCCTCGCCGAGCCAGGTCCGCAACAGCTCCAGGACGTGGGTGGTGCGGGCGTGGAC
>NZ_JAAGNB010001300.1:0-875 GCF_010550475.1 Amycolatopsis sp. SID8362 | reverse complement strand
GGTCGGCGGCGACGTCGTCACCACCGCGGGGTGGCCGTCGTGAGCGCCGCCGTCTGGTACTTCAGCCGCGCGACCGGGCTCGTCTCGCTCGTGCTGTTCACCGGCGTCGTCGTGCTCGGCGCGCTCGGGGCCGGCCGGTTCGCGACACCGTCGTGGCCGCGGTTCGCCGTCGCCGCGGTGCACCGGAACCTCGCGCTGACCAGCCTCGGCTTCCTCGCCGCGCACATCGCGACGGCGGTCCTCGACGGTTACGTCTCGCTGGGCTGGCTCGACGTCGTGCTCCCGTTCGGCGCCGGCTACCAGCCGTTCTGGGTGGGGCTCGGCGCCGTCGCGATCGACCTGCTGCTCGCGATCGTCGTCACCAGCCTGGTGCGGACCCGCTTGCCCGCGCGGGTGTGGCGCGCCGTGCACTGGCTGGCCTACCTGTGCTGGCCGGTCGCGCTGGTGCACGGCATCGGCATGGCCGAAGACGACAGCGCGCACGGCTGGATCATCGCGCTCGACGTGCTGTGCGCCGTGGCCGTGCTCGGTGCCGTCGCCTACCGCGCCGGCGTGAAGCACGCCGACACCGAAACCCGCAAGCTCTCGCCGCTGGGAGGCACCCGATGAGCATCCTGCCCCCGCACCGGCTCGACCTGGCCGGTCACCGGCGCCAGAACGGCGTTGTGCCTTGGGTCGCCTACCACGGTGACGACGGCCGCGACCGGCTGGTGGACGCCGTCGAGGCGGCCGGACTGCGCGGCCGGGGCGGCGGTGGCTTCCCGACGGCGGTGAAGCTGCGCGCGGCCCGGTCGCGGCGCTCGATCGTCGTCGCGAACGGCTGCGAAGGCGACCCGCTCAGCCGGAAGGACGCGGCGCTGCTGGCGCTGGCACCG
>NZ_JAAGNB010001247.1:0-642 GCF_010550475.1 Amycolatopsis sp. SID8362 | reverse complement strand
GCGGACAGCGAATCGGCGGCCCAGCAACGCCCGGGCACGGTCCGCCTCCCCGACGGCGCGACCGCGCGGCTGGTCCGCACGGAACTGACCGACACAGGCGTCCTCCCGATCCCGCGCGGCCTGGCGGACGCGGCCTGGTGGGGCGCGAAACTGGGCGCCGACCGCGGCGCGGCGCTGCTCTCGGGCCACGTGAACTGGCAAGGCCAGCGCGGCCCGTTCGACGAGCTGTGGCACACCCGCGCGGGCGACGAGGTGACCATCGTCGACGCCCGCGGCGGCCGCTGGGTCTACCGCGTCGACGAGGTGGTGACCCTCCCGAAGGAGGCCCTCCCCGAGCAGGCCCAGCACTGGTTCGGCCAGGACGGCCCCCACCGCCTGGTCCTGATCACCTGCGGCGGCGACTACGTGGGCGGCACGGAGGGGTACGACGAGAACCGCCTGGTGACGGCGAAGCTGGTGACCCGCCCAACCGGCTGACCCCCGCCCACGCGCTGAGGCTTGCTTGCGACCGCCGGTTCGCTGGGCGCGGCCTGCTTGCGGCCCGCGCCGAGGCTTGGGCCGCCTGTCGCGACCCGCTTGCGGTGCTGGACCTGGGCCGGCCCGCCGGTGCGCAGTGCAGTTGCTTGCGACCGCCAGCTTGCT
>NZ_JAAGNB010001192.1:0-852 GCF_010550475.1 Amycolatopsis sp. SID8362 | reverse complement strand
GCGCCGCCGGGGCGCAAGCCGATGCCGGACGCGTAGCCGACGACGACCACGACCGCGCCGGCCAGGCTCGCGGCGATGACGTGGTCGCGGCGCAGTGCGGGACCTCGCACGTTCGGTCCTCCCAAGAGCAGGAATCCGTTCGCCCGGAATGGAATGCGCCGGAATGCCGGAGCGGCCGGGGAACACGGGAATGTGGGGAGCAGAAAACCAGCAGTCCGGTTTCCGGGAGTGATCTTCACATGAAGGACAGGTAAAGTTGGTCGGCCGGTTGGCGGCTCGGCCCGGTGAGAAGCTGCGCCGAACGCCCCGGTTGCTACGCCGACCGGGTGACGCGGGTGGCGAACCAGTGGAGCAACCGTCCGTTTTGCCCGGTTCGCTGGAGGGGGCGGTGAGAATTGCTTAACGCAGTCGTTTCACGGTTCGCCGTTGCGCGACCGGGCGGGATCACTACCGTTCCGTGACGCCCGCCTGTTCCGCGAATCCCGAGAACGCGAGGAAATCATGACTTTCCGCTGGTCCTTTCCCGTCCGCGCCGCCGCCGCGCTGGCGGCGGCCGGCAGCGCGCTCCTGCTGTGCGCCCCCGCCGCGGACGCGCACAGCGTGCTGCTCTCCAGTTCGCCGGCGAAGGACGCGGCGATCACCGCGCCGCCCGCCGAGGTGGTGCTCGAGTTCAACGAGCCCGTGGAGAACCGGTTCACCGAGCTGGCCGTGCTCGGGCCCGACGGCGCGTCGCACTGGGAAGGCGGCCCGGCGTCCGTTGTGGACGGTCGGGTTTCCGCGCCGCTGCGGCCACTCGGCCCGGCCGGCGGCTACACGATCCGCTACCGCGTCACCTCCGCGGACGGGCACCCG
>NZ_JAAGNB010001143.1:0-2218 GCF_010550475.1 Amycolatopsis sp. SID8362 | reverse complement strand
CGGCGCACGCGCGGGCGACGAACCCGCGGACCTGGACGTAGAGCGGGGTCACCGTGCCACCGCCTTCGGCTTGGGCGCGCTGCGGAAGGTGAGTTCGTCGGCGCGGCGCTCGAGCACTTCGAGCGCTTCGATGTCGGCCTCGAGCCGGGTGAGCTCGGCGGCCTCGGCGTCGTCGTCGACGACCGCCTTCTTCGCGTTGGCCAAGGCTTCGGTGAGGGACCGCTGGAGTTCTTCGACGCGCGCGCTGTAGGCGTCGCGGAGTTCTCTTTGGACGGTCCGCATCGCGTCGCGCGAGTCCTTGCCGACCTGGAGGTTGAACTCGTCGACGAACCGGCGCACCGCGGTCTTGGCCAGGCCGCGGCGTTTCTCCAGCTGCCGCTTGCGTTCGTCGAGGAAGCCCGACCGGCCCATCAGCAGGCCGGCCGCCACGCCGAACGGCGTCGGGATCGCCAGCGCGGCCATCTTCGTCAGCATGGAGAACATCAGGAAGCCGCTGTAGGCCTTCTGGAACGCGGCCATCCCGGTGGCGCCGCGGGTCTTGACGCCGGTGAAGGACGCGTCGATGTCGATCTCCGCCACGACCTTCACCGGCGCCTGGACCTCGCGCGGCAGCACGGCCTGGGACTCGGCGAGCTCGAAGTGGTCGGCGACCCGGGTGGCGAGTCCCCTGGCCTGCTTGACGAACGTCGTGTAGTTCTCGAGCGTCTCGTTCGCCAGGCGCTGCCGCAGCCACTTCTCGAACTCGGGCCAGTTCTTGGCCGGGTCACCGTCCTCGATGGCCTCTTCGGCCTCGTGCAGCACCCCGCGGGAACGGGCGCGCAGGTCGTAGTCCACATCGGACGAAATGTCGGCGAAGCCGTCGAAGAGCAGCTGCTGCCACTTGGCGGACTGGCTGCGCAGCGCGTCGACGCGGTCGTTGACCCGCCCCAGCTCCGCGACGAGCGCGGCGGATTGCTCGGGGTGCGCGAGCGCGGTGCGGCGGGCGCGCAGGGTGGCGTGCAGCTGCCCGACCGCGGACCCGACGTGCAGGCCGACGGCGTTGAGCGCCGAGCGCTCGGCGTCGCCGACGACGCCCTGCAGGCGCTTGACCAGCTGCGGGAACCCGGACTCGACGTTCATCTCCTGGTCGGCCGAGCGGGCCGCGATGGTGCGCAGCTCCGAGGACACGGCGACGGTGTCGATGCTGAGGCCGCACGCTTCGAGGTGGCCGGCGTTGAGCTCGAGGATGCGCCGCCACTGCGGGTAGAGGTCGATCTTGGTGAGCACGAAGAAGACACTTGGGCAGAGTTCCTTGACCGTCCGGAGGAACCGAAGTTCGGCGCCGGTGAGTTCCTGGGACGCGTCGGAGAGGAACAGGACGGCGTGCGCCCGCGGGAGCGAGCTGACGGTGACGGCGTTGTGCAGCGAGCCGAGCCCGCCGACGCCGGGGGTGTCGACCAGCACCAGCCCACCGGACAGCAGCTGGCGGCTGATCGACGCGGTGACCGACTTGAGCTTCCGCAGGTTGCCGGGATTCCCGGCTTCACTGACGTGACTCGGCAGGTCATCGAGGGAGATCCGCTCGGTCCACGGCGGCGCCGACGGATCGGCAGGCTCGTAGGTCGCCAGCGCCCCGGACTCCGGCGCGAACCGCACGACGGTCGGCACCGCGGTCGCGATGTCGTCGTCGACCGGGCAGATCTTGGCCGTCAGCAGCGCGTTGATGAGCGAACTCTTGCCCTGCTTGAATTCCCCGACGACGTACACGGTGACGTCCGGTTCGGACAGCAGGCGCCGGGCGTCGGTGAGGCGCTGGACGAGATCGTCCCGCCCGTAGGCCTTCGCCCCCTTGACCGCGAGGTCGAGGGTGTCGAGGGCGACGCGCCCCCCGCCACTCGGCTCCTGCATGACCGCTCCTCTGCGCTTACGCCGGCTCAGTAGTGCTCGACGTCGTGGTGGTGGTCCACGTGGTGGTCGTGGTCGTGGGCGATGTGGTGGTCCTCGTGCTCGTGGTGCTCGGTGGCCGCCTGCTCGTTGAACTGGTTGCCGTGGCCGTGGGCTTGTTCGTTCTGGAAGATGTTGCCGTGGCCGCCCGTGGAGGCCTGCTCGTTGAACTGGTTGCCGTGGCCGCCGTGGGCCTGTTCGTTCTGGAAGATGTTGCCGTGGCCGCCGGTCGAGGCCTGCTCGTTGAACTGGTTCCCACCGTGACCACCGGAACCCTGCTCGTTCTGGAAGATGT
>NZ_JAAGNB010001091.1:0-1073 GCF_010550475.1 Amycolatopsis sp. SID8362 | reverse complement strand
GACGGGCGGCTCGACCTGGACGGCGGGCCCGGGCCAGCCGACGGTGTCGGTGACCGCCCCCGCCCACGAGCTGTACCGGACGCTGGCCGGACGGCGGTCGGTGAGCCAGCTCGCGGCCCTGGACTGGAGCGAGGCGCCGGCGCGCTGGCTGCCCGCGTTCACGTGGGGCCCGTTCGCGCCCCCGCCCCGGCCTGGGATCTGAGCGCGCCCGGACGTAGTGAATGACTCATTCATGTCGCCTGACGACATGAATGAGTCATTCACGTCAGCCGCCGGGTGGGGTGACCGTCAGGAGGGCCGCCAGGGCCAGGACCACCACGCTGAGCAGGACCTCCACCGCCACCGCCGTGCGCAGGCGGCGGAGGGTGACCGTCTTCGTGGTCCCTTCGGCCGGTTCGCCCACACTGCGCCGGACCGCCGCGCGCGAGCGGCTCGCCACCGCCAGCAGGGCCGCCAGGCCGGCGATCTTCAGCAGCACCAGCAGGCCGAACCCGGTCGTCCACAACGTCGACAGCGACGGCATGATCCGCAGCGCCAGCACCGCCCCGCTGATCGCGACCGCCGCCACCGAGCCCGCGGCTAGGCGGGAAAACTTCGCCGCCACCGGGACCAGGTCTTCGTCCGGGGCCGGGCGGTGCAGGCACAGCGCCAGCTGGACCAGTCCACCCGCCCAGACCGCGATCGCGCCGAAGTGGACGAGGTCCGCGGTCACCGAGACGAACATGACCGGGTCCGTCACCGGGTGGCCGGTGGCCGAGAACGTCAGCAGGACGACGAAGCCCGTCACCATCGTCAGGTTCTCGAAGCGGGCGCGCAGCCGGTCCGGCTGGTCCGGGCGCAGCAGCCGGGGCAGCAGCACGACCAGCACGGCCACCGCCACCAGCCGGAGCAGCAGCAGCTTCCCGTAGGCGACGCGCAGCGTGTCGGCCAGCAGCCCGAAGTCGGACACCGCGCCGATGCCCCGCCCGGCCGCGTAGGGGCCCTGCAGCACGAACGCCACCACGGTGGCCCCCGCGAGCAGGCCCGCGCCGGTGTTCAGGAGCCGGCGGGCGCGGCGGTCGGTGCGGCCCGCC
>NZ_JAAGNB010001043.1:0-630 GCF_010550475.1 Amycolatopsis sp. SID8362 | reverse complement strand
CCCCGGCGAGCAGCCCGGCGACGGTCGACACCACGAGCCAGCCGCGCGGCCGGGACGACAGCGACAGCGCCGCGACACCTGCGTAGAGTAGGGCCGCCCCGATCGCGGCTGGGCCGAACAACGGTTGGTAGGCCTGGGAAAGCGCGGCGACGAGCACCCCCGGCAGCAACGCGAGGAGCGGTTTTCGCAGCCGCAGCAGCACTTCCAGGCCGACCACCGAGGCGAGCAGCACGGCGAGCGGGACGAACAGCAGTTGTTCGGGAACCGGCCGGGCCGGCCAGGTGGACTGCAGGGTCAGCAGCCAGCCCTCGGTCGCCCCGCGCACCAGCACGGCGAGCGAGTCGCCGGTCGGCAGGCCCGCGAGGGTGGTCGGGAAGGCGACCGCCTCGATCAGCCCGAGAAGTCCGGCCGCCAGCACCAGAATCGGCCGGTACGGCGCGGTTTTCGGCCACCGTGCGCAGAGTTCGGCGCAGACGTAGGCGAGCACCACGACGACGAGGACCGGCACGAGCACGGCGGCGAAGCCGAACACCGGAGTGAACAGCAGCCCCGCCACGGCACCCGAGCCGAGCACCCCGGCGACGGCCGCCCGATCGAGCCCGGCTGCGACCCGCGTCCCACGGGGGTGGC
>NZ_JAAGNB010001002.1:0-261 GCF_010550475.1 Amycolatopsis sp. SID8362 | reverse complement strand
GTTCCCCGCCGACCGCGGCTGGGACCTCGACACGCTGTTCGACGCCGACCCCGACCACGAAGGCACCTCCTACGCCGTCGAGGGCGGGTTCCTCTACGACGCCGCGGAGTTCGACGCCGGCTTCTTCGGCATGAGCCCGCGCGAGGCACTGGCCACCGACGCCCAGCAGCGGCTGCTGCTGGAGGTCTCCTGGGAGGCCGTCGAGCGCGCGGGCATCGACCCGCTTTCCCTGCGCGGCAGCCGGACCGGCGTGTTCGCCGG
>NZ_JAAGNB010000942.1:0-1091 GCF_010550475.1 Amycolatopsis sp. SID8362 | reverse complement strand
CGCCGGCGTGGCCGGAGTGACCGCCGGCGCGGCCGCGCCGCACGCCACGGCGAGCAGGACGCAGCCGGTCAGGAGGGGAGCGAGGCGAGCAGGCTGCCGGGCAGGCAGTGCCATGGGTTGGGTCCCCCTTGGTCGGTGAGGTAGACGTTCGCCGCGTGCCGGTGCGTCGCGAGCCGGCGCGCTTCCGCGAAGTACCGGTCCGGCACCGAATGCACGAGGTGGACGAACCGCTCCGCCGGCCACCGCCGCACCCAGCGCGGGATCCCGGCGTCCACATAGGACGAGAACGGTCCCTCGAACGTGCCGAGCAGGTCGGCGTGCTCCGCGTACCCCTCCGCCGGGTGCGCGCCGTGGTTGAACGCGACCGTGCGGGCGCCGATCGCCCGGACGGCCTTCGCCAGCGCCGCGTAGTGGCCGAGATCGGCCTGTGACGCCGAAACGCGGTCGAACATCACGCCGTCCACGTCGTACCAGTCCGCGTAGCGGCCGGCGTCGGTGAGCACGTCGGCGGCGGGACGGCTCCCGTAGTCGGTGTCGACGTAGCCGACGACCGGAATCCCGGCGCAGCTCAGCTGTTCCAGCGGCCCCAGGAACGCGTCGTCGCACAGCGAGCCGGCCCCGCTGGCCGGGTTGAGCACCACCAGCCGGACCCGGTCCGGGTGCCGCGCCAGCTCCGCCCAGTCGTCCCGGCGCACCCTCGGGTGGAAGTAGGCCGGCACGAACAGCCTGGTCACGACGTTCGCCAAAGGTCGGCGACGGCGTCGGAGAGGTCACGCCGGGGCCGCCAGGACAGGACCCGCGTGGCCAGGGTGATGTCGGCCTCCTGCCACGGCACGTCCGCCGACCGCGCCGAGCCCGGCTCGTCCTCGTACACCGCGCAGCCGGCGCCGCTGACCTCCAGGAGTTCCTTCACGAGCGCCCGCGCGGGCACGCCCCGGCCGCTGCCGATGTTCAGCACCGGCGGGAGGTCCCGTGCCGTCAGCGCCGCGAGCACCGCGTCGGCGACGTCGCGCGCGTCGACGAAGTCCCGGACCGCGCCGAGCGGCCCGAGCCGCAGGTCGCCGCCGTCTTCCAAGGCCTTCCGCACCGCG
>NZ_JAAGNB010000897.1:0-448 GCF_010550475.1 Amycolatopsis sp. SID8362 | reverse complement strand
CTCGACCGCGGTCAGCGAGTCGAACCCGATCTCGGCGAACGGCTGGGCGGGGTCGATCGCGGCCGTCCCCTGGTGCCCAAGCACCGCCGCAACCTCGGCGCGGACCAGCTCGAGCAGCACCTTCGGCAGCTCGGCCGCGGGCACGTCGGCCAGCTCGACCCGCGCTTTCGCCGTCGTCGCCGGAGCGCGGACGAGCCCGCGCAGCAGCGGCGGGACCTCGCCGAGCCGGGCCGCCGACGTCTCCAGCCGGACCGGGTACAGGACCGCGTCCCCGGCCGCCCAGGCCGCGTCGAACAGGTCCAGGCCTTGCCGGTTCGACAGCGGTCGCACGCCGGTCCGGCTCAGCCGGCCCAGGTCGGTGCGGTCGAGCCCGCCGGTCATCGTGCTCGCCTCGGCCCACAGGCCCCAGCCCAGCGACATCGCGGGCAGCCCGCGCGACCGGCGGTGC
>NZ_JAAGNB010000858.1:0-238 GCF_010550475.1 Amycolatopsis sp. SID8362 | reverse complement strand
GATGTGGTGGGTGGAGGGCAGCAGCGGCACGTGCAGGCTGATCAGGTCGGCCTCGGCGAACAGCCGCTCCTTGTCGACGTACTCCATGCCCAGCTCGACGCAGGCCGGGTTCTCCGCCACGTCCCAGCCGAGCAGCTTCATGCCGAAGCCGTGGGCGATCCGGGTGAACGCCTCGCCGATCTTGCCGGTGCCGAGCACCCCGACGGTCCGGCCACGCATGTCCCGGCCGAGCAGTCCG
>NZ_JAAGNB010000810.1:0-482 GCF_010550475.1 Amycolatopsis sp. SID8362 | reverse complement strand
GAGCTTCTCCAGCGCGCTCGCCGCGCCCCAGCGGTCGCCCAGCTCGCGGAACCCGGCCAGTGCCGCGGCGAAGTGCGCCTCGGCGTCGGCGATCCGGCCGCCGTACTGCGCGCCGAGGCCGTCGCCGATCCGCGCGAACGCCCGGGACCAGGGGTCCGGGCCGATCAGCGCGGCGAGCCGTTCGCCCTCCTTCGCCTTGGGACGCGGGGAAAACGCCCACAGCAGGAAGAGGTACGGGTGCCGCAGCGGCCCGTCGAGCCGCCGCACGATCGGTTCGATCCCGGTGGCGGTGTCCGACGCGTGGATCAGGCAGAGGACGTACTCCTCGGCCAGCCCCGGCGGCGGCTCGGGGCCGACTGCGGCGAGCACGGCGTCCGCGAACGGGGTCGCCTCGCTGCGCAGGCCGCGCAGCCACCAGTACCAGGTCAGCGCCGCGACGAGCCGGAGGGCGAGTTCCGGTGCCGCGGCCGCGCTCCAGCGCA
>NZ_JAAGNB010000771.1:0-208 GCF_010550475.1 Amycolatopsis sp. SID8362 | reverse complement strand
CGACCGGCACCACCCGGGCCGCCGGGGCCAGCTCCGCCACCGGGGAAACCTCGAGCGCGCCGCCATCGGCGAGCAGCCGGCGCAGCAGCACGGCGGCGGTGACGGTGTCCCCGCCACCGCCGGACCCGAGCAGGGCCACCCCGCGTTCGAGGGCGGCCACGTCACCGGCGGTGATGCGCATGACTGACCACAGTAGACGAGCTCAGCG
>NZ_JAAGNB010000720.1:0-1026 GCF_010550475.1 Amycolatopsis sp. SID8362 | reverse complement strand
TCCGCGGGCCGGGCGGCCAGCACGGTCGCGTGCGCGGCCCGCACCTGGCCGGGCGAGTCGCAGTCGAGCAGGGCGGCGTCCTCGCCACACCGCCGCCAGCGCACGGCGTCAGCCGACGACGCGGTGCAGCAGCGCGGAGCTGTGGGGCTGCATCTCCTGGCCGACCATCGCGCGCTCCTCGACGTAGCCGAGGGAGCCCTCGATCAGGCCGTACAGCCGCTGGGCGGCGGTGACGTCCTTCGCCGTGGCCGTGCGGACCACCGCGTCGGTGCCGAGCTCCCAGGACGTCTGGTTGCGCGGCTTGCCGTAGTACAGCTCGACGATGCCGGTGTTGTGCGTGAGCAGCAGCTCGATCGTGTCGTCTTCCTGCGGCCGCCAGAACCCGGACTCGCGGGCGGCGGGGCGGATGACGTTGCCCTCGTCGTCGAGCAGCCAGGCCCGGGCCTCGTGGATGAGGAACGGACGGCCGTCGTGCGAGATCGTGAGCTGCTGCGCGAACTTGCGCGGGCCGTCGATGGTCGGGTAGTCGACCTCGCCCTCACCGCGCCAGACACCGACGAGCGGCAGCAGCGCGAGGCAGGCGTCGTTGAGGTTCGCCCCCTCGCGCAGGTTCGCGGTGTCGTTGGGGATGGGCAGGTCGTCCCACAGCGGGAGGTTGCGCGCCCGGGTGCTCTCCGCGCGCTTCTCCGCTGCCGCGATGGCTTCGTCGCCGCTGGCGGTCATGGGTCAGCGCTGGTCCGCGTACAGCCGGTAGACGACGTACACGGCGAACCAGGTGATCGCGATGCCCGCCAGCACCAGCAGGGTCGTAAACAGGATTTCCACGCCTCGGAGGATAGTCCGCCCGGCCTCACGCGGCCCGGCGCAGGGTCGCCGCGGTGAGCACGGTCACCGACAGCAGGACCAGCCCGGCCACCGCCATGGCCAGGTGCAGGCCGCCCGGCAGGGTCGGACCGGCGGCCACCAGCGCGCCGAGAGCGGCGACGCCGAGCGCGGTGCCGGTCTGGCGGGCGGCGTTGACCGTCG
>NZ_JAAGNB010000661.1:0-3299 GCF_010550475.1 Amycolatopsis sp. SID8362 | reverse complement strand
CCACGCCGCGCGGGCGCTGCCGCACGCGATGATCGGGCTGGTGCTCGCCGCGGGCGGCGAACCGGGCCGCCCGCTGAACCCGCTCGGCATGGCCGCGCCCGGCGGCGCGTACCCCGAGTTCGTCTTCGACATGGACAAGCCCGGCTCCGAATCCGCCGGGCTGACGCTGCTGGTCGAGGTGCTCGCCGGGGTGCTCTCCGGCGTCGCCGACCACGAGCACGACACCGGCGTGCTGGTGCTGGCCATCGCGCCGACGACGTTGCGCAGCGCCGACGGCTTCTACCGCGCCGCGAGCGCGTTGTTCGGCAGCATGCTCGGCTGGGAGGGTGGCACGCCGATCCGCTACCCGGGCTGGCGCGAGGCCCAGCACCTGGAGCAGTGCCGCGCGCTCGGCGTCCCGCTGGCCGGTCCCGTGCGCCGGGAGCTGGACGCCCTCGCCGTTTCCCTCGGCCTGCCGCCGCTGACCAGCGTGGGCTGACCCCCGCCTCGAGCGCCCCAAGGCCACATTGGGGTTTTCTCAGTAGCCGCGCTGATCGACCTCCCACGTCAGGGCCTCGGCAAAGTCGGGCCGGTCCGGCGGTCCGCGATGTCGTGAAAGGGTCGTTCACTTGAGTGGCCGTGCTGCCGGTGTCGATCAGGTGTGGCGGGCGGATCGCCCGGAACGGCCAGTTCGGCGACCGGAGTGGCCAACACACCGGAGACCTGGACGTGTTGGCCGTTCCGGTCGTTGTGTTGGCCGTTCCGGTCGGCGTGGTGGCCACTCTGGTCGGCGCGAACCCCGAAGTCGCCAACCGCATCGTCTGAGGAGATGAACGACCCTTTCATGACATCTCGGCGACGCCGGACGAACATGTGGCCAGGCGGCTCTGCCGCCGGTCACCCGCTCGCCGGCGCGAGTTTGCCGGGTCCCGGCGACGCGAGCGCAGCCGCTACCGGGTTAGCGCACCAGGACGACCTTGCCGCGGTCCGGGCCCACGGCCACGACGTCGCCGTCGGTCAGCTGGCGGCCGCGGCGGGTCTCCACCTCGCCGTTGACCGTGACCTCCTCCGCGTCGATCAGGTCCTTGGCGTGGGAGCCGTCCTCGGCGAGGCCGGCCAGCTTGAGGAACTGGCCGAGCCGGATCGGCTCGCCGGTGATGGGTACGTCGACGGGATCGCTCATACCCGCATCATGCCCGGGCGGTCGTCTGCCGGTAGAGGGCCTGGACGTCCTTGTCGAAGTAGCTCGAGTACGACGTGTCCGGGTCGTCGCCGCCGTACTCGAAGCCGCCGATGACGCCGATGACCGTGCCGAGCCGGGTCTTCGGGTCCTGGCCGGTGACCCACGGGCCGCCGCTGGTGCCGGTCGGGAAGCCGGTGCAGTCCACCTTCAGCTGGTAGGTGTCCTGCTGGCTGGTCGTGTTCTGGCACACCGCCGGCGCCTCGGAGTCGTCCGGGTAGCCGGTGAGCGTGATGGGCTGCTCGAACCCGGTGCCGGTGGCGAGGGTGTTCGCGCCGACCAGGCTCTCCAGGGACGCCGTCGTGCCCGCCTGGTGCGCGGTCGCGAAGCCGACGTCGAGGTCCGGGTCCGACGACGCGCTCCAGCCCGCCGCGACGAGCTCGTCGGACACCGTCCAGAAGCCGAACGGCGCCACGCCGTCGTGGTAGCCCGGCGCGAAGGTGACGCCGGTGAAGTAGTCGCCGCCTTCGCCGTCGTGGATGCAGTGGGCCGCGGTCAGCAGCACGTCGCCCTGTGCGCTGTGCACGACGCTGGCCGTGCAGTAGTGCTTGTTCTCGACGAACAGCGCGCCGATCGCCGGGCTCGACACCGCGGGCAGGTCGGGCGTCGAAACCGGCGCGGCCTCGACCGTGCCGGACGTGGTGGCGTCCGCGGACCGCGGCTGGCGGTCCACGAAGATCACGAAGGCGGCGCCGAGCAGCAGGATCGCGGCGACGCTGAGCAGGACGGCCGTCCGCCGCACGCGCATCGCCTCCTCGTCCGTTCGTCCCGGCGCTCCGACCAGATCACCATAAGGCGTCGCACCGACACAATCAGCACACCCACAGCAAGCTCACAGCCGCTAGTATCCGGAACCCATGAAGCGGTTCGGGGACAAGGTCGTGGTGATCACCGGGGCGGGCTCGGGGATCGGCCGCGCGCTGGCACTGGAGTTCTCCCGGCGCGGTGCGCGCGTCGCCCTTTCCGACGTCAACCCGGACAACGCGGCGGAGACGGCGAAGCTGGCCGGCGACAACGCCCGCGCGTACACCCTCGACGTCGCCGACCGGGCCGCCGTGCTCGCCCACGCCGAAGAGGTCGTCCGCGACTTCGGCGGCGCGAACGTCATCGTGAACAACGCGGGGGTGGCGCTCGGCGCGACCGTCGAGGAAATGTCCTTCGAGGACTACGACTGGCTCATGGGCGTCAACCTCGGCGGCGTCGTGAACGGCACGAAGGCGTTCCTGCCGCACCTGATCGCGTCCGGCGAAGGGCACGTCGTCAACATTTCCAGCGTGTTCGGGTTCGTCGGCGTGCCGACGCAGAGCGCGTACAACGCGGCGAAGTTCGCCGTCCGCGGATTCACCGAAGCGCTGCGCGAGGAAATGCTGATCGCGCGGCACCCGGTCGCGGTGAGCTGCGTGCACCCCGGCGGGATCAAGACGAACATCGTGCGCAACGCGCGCAGCGACGCCGGTGACCAGGAGAAGGCCGCGCAGGGCTTCGAGCGGATCGCCCACACCACACCGGAGAAGGCGGCGGCGACCATCCTCCGCGGGGTGGAACGGAAGTCCGCGCGGATCCTCATCGGACCGGACGCCTACGTCATCGACGCCATCCCGCGCGTCCTCGGCTCCGCGTACCAGCGTCCGCTGGCGGTGCTCGCAAGGCTCGGGCTGAAGCAAATGGAGAGCTGACCTTCACTCATTGGGGTTGCGTTTCGGACAGCATCGTCAGAAATGGTCCAGAATGCGTGGGGTCCGCGAGCCACCCGCACCGGAGGTCCCGATGCTTCGCACCGCACCGCGCAGTGCGACCCGTCCGTCCAGCGACCGCACCGCGGTCGAACTGCTGGATCGCACCGGCATCGTCGCGGCGAGCCTGCCCCGGCGCCGCCGCACCGACGACGACGTCGAAGCGAGCGAGCCGATCTTCACCCGGCCGCCGGTGTGCGACCAGGACCTGCGGCCGAAGTCCGTGGTGATCCGCCGCCGCGCCCGCACGTGGCTGGGCAGCGGCGCCGCGGTGCTGCTCGTCGCGGCCGGCTGGCTGGGCGGCGGGCTGTTCACCGGCGGGCTGTTCTCGCCATCGCCGGCCGACG
>NZ_JAAGNB010000610.1:0-549 GCF_010550475.1 Amycolatopsis sp. SID8362 | reverse complement strand
CCGTGCCGGCGCTGATCCCGGTGGCCGGCGCGGCCGACGCCGCGAGCGCCACGAACCCGGCAACCCCGCCGACGACGAGCACGACCGCGGTCACCACCCGGCGATCGCGGGCGCGCCGTCCGAAGAGGACGGTCAGCACCAGGCTGAACACCCCCAGCGGCTGGACCACCGGGAGCGGGGCCAGCGACAGCGCGACGAGGTGCAGCAGGCTGCCGCCGATCGCCAGGCCCGTGCCCGCCCACCAGCCGGGGGAGCGCAGAAGCCGCGCCAGTTGGCGCCACCCGGGCGTGCCCGCCACGTTGAGGTCGGCGACCTCGGCGTGCTGACGCGTCGCGGCCACGGCGAACAACGCGGCGGCGATCAGGGCGAAGGTGATTGCTAGGGCGGTCATCGGAGGGCCTGCGGGAGTTCGGTGGCGGCTGTGCGCCGCAGGGTGAGCGCGAGCCTGCCGACGATGAGGAACTCGGCCTGTGCCGCGCCGAACGCGGCGAGGGCGCAGGCGATCGCGAGGGCGGTCACCGGACGCCCCGCGCGAGTTCGGTGGCGGCC
>NZ_JAAGNB010000567.1:0-390 GCF_010550475.1 Amycolatopsis sp. SID8362 | reverse complement strand
ACCGCCGGCCTGCCCCGGCTGGTCCAGGCCATGCAGGACTACCACGACCTGGCGCTCGCGCCGGGCTGGGACATGCTGTGCGCCCAGGTGGACGCGGACCTCGGCATGCGCACGCAGGTGCTGCTCCACGGCGGCGTCGACGCGCTGCTGACCGGCCTGCGTCCCAAGGTCCGCTGGACGGCCCCGGTCCTGGAGACCGACGACGGCCTCCCCGGCACGCTCCCGTCGGAGGGCACGGGCCTGCTGCTGGTCCCGACGTACTTTTCGGTGGCGCCGTCGCTGGTCCCGCCGTTGCCGGGCGGCGTTCCCCGGCTGCTCTACCCGTGCGTCCGCCACGCGGCGCACGCCGCGGGCGTCGACCGCGCGGCCCCGAAGGCGCCGGGCAACGCG
>NZ_JAAGNB010000524.1:0-254 GCF_010550475.1 Amycolatopsis sp. SID8362 | reverse complement strand
GACGGCGCGGCGGAGCTGGTGGCGGAGCTGACCGGCCTCGGCGCCGAGGTCACCCTCGCCGCCTGCGACCTGTCCGACCGCGACGCCGCGGCCCGGCTGCTCGCGGAGATCCCGGCAGCGCACCCGCTGACCGCGGTCGTCCAGACCACCGGGCTGCTCGACGACGGCGTCATCGGCTCGCTGACCCCCGAGCGGCTCGACCTCGTGCTGCGGCCCAAGGCGGACGCCGCGTGGCACCTGCACGAGCTGACCGC
>NZ_JAAGNB010000474.1:0-2130 GCF_010550475.1 Amycolatopsis sp. SID8362 | reverse complement strand
TTCGCCGACCGGCTCGTCGCGCTGCCGGAAGACGACCGCGTCCCGGCCCTGCGGGAGCTGGTCACCGGCCAGGTCGCCGCGGTGCTCGGGCACACCGGAGCCTCGCTCGACCCCACGCGGACGTTCCAGGAGCTCGGCTTCGACTCGCTCACCGCGGTCGAGTTGCGCAACCGGCTCGACGCGGCGTCCGGCCTGCGGCTGCCCGCGACCCTCGTCTTCGACTACCCGACCATCGACGCGGTCACCGAGCACTTGCGCGGCGAGCTGCTCGGCTCGGCGGCGTTCACCGCGCCGGCGCTGGCCGGCATCGACAAGCTGGAAAGCCTGCTCGCCGGGATCGAGGACGACGAGGGCCGCCGCTCGGTCACCGTCCGCCTGCAGTCGCTCCTGCTCAAGTGGACCGCGAGCGAGGCGGCCGACGGCGACGTCGCCGACCGGCTCAGCGCGTCGAGCGCGGACGAAATCTTCGCCTTCATCGACAACGACCTCGGCGTCCAGTGAGGACCGGAAACCCCATGAACGAAGAGAAGCTGCTCGAGTACCTCAAAAAGGTGACGGCCGACCTGCACCGGACCCGGCAGCGGGTCGTCGAGCTCGAGACCGGCGACGAGGAGCCGATCGCGATCGTGGGGATGAGCTGCCGCCTGCCGGGCGGCGTCACCTCGCCCGAGGGGCTGTGGCAGCTGGTCGACGCCGGGACCGACGCGATCTCGGGGTTCCCCGACGACCGCGGCTGGCCGCTGGAGAAGCTCTACAGCGAAGACCGCGACCAGGCCGGCACCTCCTACACCCGCGAGGGCGGCTTCCTGCACGACGCGGGGGAGTTCGACCCGGCGTTCTTCGGGATGAGCCCGCGCGAGGCACTCGCCACCGACGCGCAGCAGCGGCTGCTGCTGGAGACGTCGTGGGAAGCCTTCGAGCGCGCCGGGATCGTGCCCAGCGCGCTGCGCGGCAGCCCCACGGGCGTGTTCGTCGGCGTGATGTACAACGACTACGGCACGCACCTGCAGGGGTCGGGCGCCGAAGCCGAAGGCATGCAGGGCAACGGGAGCTCGGGCAGCATCGCCTCCGGCCGGGTCTCCTACACCTTCGGGCTCGAAGGCCCGTCGGTCAGCGTGGACACCGCCTGCTCGTCCTCGCTGGTGACGCTGCACCTCGCCGCGCAGGCGCTGCGCAAGGGGGAGTGCTCCCTGGCGCTGGCCGGCGGTGTCGCCGTGATGTCCACGCCGATCGCGTTCCTGGAGTTCAGCAGGCAGGGCGGCCTGTCCCCGGACGGCCGGTGCAAGGCGTTCGCCGACGGCGCCGACGGCGTGGGCTGGGCCGAGGGCGTCGGGATGCTGCTGCTGGAACGGCTTTCCGACGCCCGGCGCCACGGGCACGAGGTGCTGGCCGTGGTCCGCGGGTCCGCGGTCAACTCCGACGGCGCGTCCAACGGCCTCACCGCGCCCAACGGCCCGTCCCAGCAGCGGGTCATCCGCCAGGCACTGGAAAGCGCGAAGCTGACACCGTCCGAAGTGGACGTCGTGGAGGCGCACGGCACCGGCACGAAGCTGGGCGACCCGATCGAGGCGCAGGCCCTGCTCGCGACGTACGGCCAGGGCCGGGAGACGCCGCTGCTGCTGGGCTCGCTGAAGTCCAACATCGGGCACACCCAGGCCGCCGCCGGCGCGGCCGGGGTGATCAAGATGGTCATGGCCATGCGCCACGGCGTCGTCCCCCGCACCCTGCACGCCGGAACGCCGTCGTCCCAAGTGGACTGGAGCGCGGGCGCGGTCGAGCTGCTCACCGAGGCGAAGCCGTGGCCGGAGACCGGCCGCCCGCGCCGCGCCGGGGTGTCCTCGTTCGGGGTCAGCGGCACCAACGCGCACGTCATCCTCGAAGCCGCGCCCGAAACCGGACCCGCTCCGGAGCCGGCCCAGACCACCGCCGTCGTCCCGTGGGTGCTCTCCGGCCGGAGCCCCGAAGCGCTGCGCGCCCAGGCCGGACGGCTCCTGCCCACCGCGGCGGCGGCCGGCGCCCTCGACGTCGGGTTCTCCCTGACCGCGGCACGCACCGCTTTCGAGCACCGGGCCGTCGTGCTGGGCCGGGGCACCGAAGAGCTGCTCGAGGGCCTCCGCGCCCTCGCCGACG
>NZ_JAAGNB010000425.1:0-636 GCF_010550475.1 Amycolatopsis sp. SID8362 | reverse complement strand
CACCGGCCACCCCGACTTCGGCGCCGCCGCGCTGGGCGCCGTCGGCCTCGCCGGGGTGACCGGCGCGCTGGTGGAGGCGCCGGGACGCGGCATCGGCGACCCGGTCGTGCTGGTCGCGGGCCTGCTCGGGATCGCCGGGCTGGCCGCGTTCGTCCTCGTCCAGCACCGCTCGAGGGAACCGCTCGTGCCGCCGTCGCTGTTCCGCGACCGGACGTTCACGCTCTCGAACGCGCTGACGTTCGTCGTCTACGCGGCGCTCGGCGGGGTGATGATGCTGCTGGTCATGCAACTGCAGGTGTCGCTCGGCTACTCGCCGACGCTGGCCGGGCTGGCGGGGCTGCCGCTGACGGTCGTCATGCTGCTGCTCTCCGGCCGCTCCGGCGCGCTCGCGCAGCGCATCGGGCCGCGCACGCAGCTGGTCGTCGGCCCGATCGTCGTCGGCATCGGGATGCTGCTGATGCTGCGCATCGCGCCCGGCGCGTCCTACCTCGGCGCGGTGCTGCCCGCGGTCGTGGTGTTCGGGCTCGGCCTGGCGACGGTCGTCGCCCCGGTGACCGCGACGGTGCTCGCCGCGGCCCCGGACCGCTTCGCCGGCGTCGCCTCCGGCGTCAACAACGCGATCGCGCGCTCGGGCGG
>NZ_JAAGNB010000371.1:0-734 GCF_010550475.1 Amycolatopsis sp. SID8362 | reverse complement strand
CTTGGCCTCGGGCAGCTCGCGCAGCAGCGCGCTCGGGCGGACGGAGGTGAACGCCGGCACGAACCGGGCCCAGTCGACGTCGGCGACGGTGACCGCGGTGTCGTCCTGCGCCACGGCCTGGGCCAGCGCCGTGCCGGCCGCCTCGACCGGGAGGACGGGCAGCCCGCGCACCCGCAGGTACTCGGCCATGCCTTCGTCGGCGGCGGTTCCCGTGCCGTCCCAGGCGCTCCAGGACACCGAAGTCGCCTTCAGGCCCCGGTCACGGCGCTCGCGCACCAACGCTTCCAGGCGGGCGTCGGCGGCGGCGTAGGCGCCTTGGCCGTCGGCGCCCCAGACCCCGGCGATCGAGGAGAACACCACGAAGGCGTCGACGTCGCCGATCAGGTCGTCGAGCACGGCGGCACCGTCGTACTGGGCGGCGAACACCCGCGCGAACCCGGCCGCGCCGGTTTCGCCGGACGGCGCGGCCCGTGTCATGCCTTCGGTGTGCACGACCGCGGTGAGCGGGCGGTCCGCCGGAACGGCGGCGAGCAGCTCCGCCACCACGCCGCGGTCGGCGGAGTCCGCCACCACGACGGTGACCGGCAGATCACCGAAGTCGTGGTCCCGCTCGCCGGAGACGGTCAGGATGACGTGCGCGGACCCGGCGAGCCGGCGCGCGACGTGGTCGCCGAACTCGCCGGTGCCTCCGGTGACGAGCACGGTGCCGTGCGGCTGCCACGGCGTGCCGGGCG
>NZ_JAAGNB010000331.1:0-208 GCF_010550475.1 Amycolatopsis sp. SID8362 | reverse complement strand
GGTCAAGGCCGCGACGTTCGAAGGCCGGACGCAGGACGCGCTCGTCACCGACGAGCTGATCGAGTACCACCGCCGTCCCGCCCGCGGCGGCGTCGGCATGACGACGCTGGCGTACTGCGCGGTGTCGCCCGAGGGCCGCACGGACCGCCACCAGATCTGGATGCGCCCCGACGCGGTACCCGGGCTGCGCCGGTTCACCGCCGCGATC
>NZ_JAAGNB010000271.1:0-2100 GCF_010550475.1 Amycolatopsis sp. SID8362 | reverse complement strand
CGGGCTCGCCCAGCTGCAGCGCCACCGCAGCCGCTTCGGCAGCGTCGACCTGCAGACCGCGACGACGTCGCTGGGCAAGGAACTCGCCGACGCCGGTCTCGCCGCCGCGCTCGCCCAGCGGTCGCCGGGGGTGGTGTTCCGGTGGCTCGACCGCTCGCGCGCGCAGGCGTTCCGGTTCCGGCCGGTGCGCCCGCCCGCGCACCCCGAGACCGTCGACGCCGTCGCCGAGCTGCGGTACCTCTCGATGCAGATCCGCGCCGGCGAGCTGTCCGGGAAGCCGGACGCCCAGGCCGTGAAGCGTTGTGCCGCGCTGGAACGGGAAATCCGCGCCAAGGGCTGGCAGGCCGAGGGCACCGACGAGGACCACCCCGAGGCGAAGCTGCGCGAGATCGGCGACGAACTCGCCGACAGCGGCAGCGCGATGGTCTGCTTCCTCGCCGACCACGGCGCGTTGTGCGCGCAGGTGATCGCGAACCACCGCGTGGCGCTGATCGAGCTCGGCCCGGCGTCGGCCGTCGCCGAGCCGGTCGCCCGGCTGCACAGCGACCTCGACGCGTTGTGCGGGCGCCAGCTCCCCGCCCAGCTGGACCAGGTCATCCGCCGGTCGGTGCGGACGCAGGTCACCGCGCTGGACGCGATCCTGCTGGCGCCGCTGGCGAACCGGCTCGGCGACCTCGACGTCGTCGTCGTGCCGACCGGCGCGCTGTCGGCGATCCCGTGGGGGCTGCTGCCGACGGTGCGCGGGCGGCCGGTGACGGTCACGCCGTCGTCGTCGGCCTGGCTCGACGCGGGCCGCCGTCCCCGCCGTGCGAGCGGGGCGCCGCTGCTGGTCGCGGGCTCGGACCTGACCCACGCGGAAACCGAGATCTCGTCGCTGGCGCCGCTCTACCCGGAGGCGGAGGTGCTGACCGGCCCGGACGCGACGGTCGCGGCGACGCTCAAGGCGTTCGACGGCTGCCGGCTGGCGCACTTCGCCGCGCACGGTCACCACGAGCGGGAAAACGTGCTGTTCTCCCGGCTCAACCTCGCCGACGGGCCGCTGATGGCCTACGACGTCCAGCAGCTCGCGACGGCGCCGGAGCAGGTGGTGCTGTCGTCATGCGACGTCGGCCAGACCGTGGTCCGCGCGGGCGACGAGGTCCTCGGCTTCACGGCGGCGCTGCTCTACGGCGGCAGCCGCACGGTGGTTTCGAGCGTGGCGCGGGTCGACGACCGGACCGCGGGCGGCGTGATGCTCGCGTTCCACCGCGCGCTGGCCGCCGGGACCCCGCCGGCGCGGGCGCTGGCGGACGCGGCCACGGCGGAACCGCTGATGCCGTTCGTCTGCTTCGGTCGCAGCTGACACTCTTTTCGACGTCCGGCGATCTTGCAGGTTGCTTTCCGGTGATCGATCGCATCGCGGCGCATCCCCGTGGGGTGGCCGGGCATCTCTCCCAGTGAGTCCAGTCGATCACGGAACGAGGGAGGATGACCATGAAGCGAGCTGGAACCGCGCTGATCGCCGCCGGTCTGGCGGCCGGTGGGCTGCTGGTGGCGGGCGGGGCGGCGAACGCCATGCCGAGCGACCACCCGTGCGGCGCCTCGGACGTCCACGTGACCGTGGCCCACGACCCGACGCACGCGGCCGGGCACGAGGCTTACGTGCTCACCTACACGGCGGCGTCGCCGAACACGAACTGCAAGCTCGAGGGCGCGCCGACGGCGGTGGGTTTCCTCGCCGGCGGTCAGCGGCTGCCGATCGCGGTCACGACGGACGCGTCGGAGGCGCTCCCGGTGAACCTGCGCGACGGGCACCCGGCGGTGTCCCGGATCGTCCAGCGCTCGGCGGCGGCGCCCGCGGCCGCCGACTTCGTCACGTTCGACCTGCCGACCGGGCCGTACGGCCAGCCGGTGAGCGTCGCTTGGCCGGCGGGCGCGCCGGTGAAGGGCGACACCGTCCAGGTCACGCCGGTCGGCAACTGAACTTCGGGAGGGGATTCCACGTGAAGCGCATCTTGATGGGGATCGGCACGGCGGCGGGGGCCTTCGTGCTGGCGGCGTGCGGAACGTCCACGGCGGCTCCGGCCGCCCAGGCTCCGGCACCGGCGGCGGGTGCCGCGA
>NZ_JAAGNB010000216.1:0-836 GCF_010550475.1 Amycolatopsis sp. SID8362 | reverse complement strand
TTCGCCGACTTCGTCCGCCGGACCGGCACCCCCGCCGGCCTGACCGACCTGCTGCACGCTACCCGGTGCTCGCCCGGCTCGCGGCGCAGGCGTCCTTGTACGCGATCGCCGCCGCCACCGAGCTGCTGGCCCGGTTCGACGCCGACCGCGTCGCCCTCGCCGCGTTCGTCGGCACCGACCCCGGCCCGCTGGTCGAGGTCAGCGGCGGCACCGGCGACGCGCACCAGCGCGGCCGCGCGGTCCGCGAACTGCGGTTCGCCGGCGGCGCGCGGGTCGTCTACAAGCCGCGTCCGCTCGACCTGCACACGGCGTTCACCGCGCTGGTGGGCTGGCTCAACCCGCGCGTCCCCGGCCTGGAGCTGGAAACGGTCGACGTGCTGACCCGGCCCGGCTACGGCTGGCTGCGGTTCGTCGAGCACCGGCCGTGCGCGGACCTCACCCAGGTCGACCGCTTCTACCGCCGCCAAGGCGTGCTGCTCGCCCTGCTGCACGCCCTCGACGGCACCGACGTGCACTTCGAGAACATCATCGCGGCCGGCGACCAGCCGGTGCTGATCGACATCGAAACGCTGTTCCAGCCGGTGCTGCCGGCCGAGAGCACCGAAACCGACCCGGCCGCGGAGCTGCTCGCCCGCTCGGTGCACCGGACCATGCTGCTGCCGCAGATGATCGTCGGCGAGCACGGCGCGGTGGACATCTCCGGGCTCGGCGGCGGCCGCGCCGCCGCACCGGCGCTGGAGCGGGTCGACTGGCTCGACGCCGGCACCGACCGGATGCGGCTGGTCCGGGTCCCCGGCGGCGTCGGCACCGGCGTCAACCGGCCCACCCTCGGCGGC
>NZ_JAAGNB010000169.1:0-475 GCF_010550475.1 Amycolatopsis sp. SID8362 | reverse complement strand
CGAGCCGGGCGGCCTTGATCTCGCCGCCTTCGATGCGCACCTGTGGTTCGCCCGCGGCGAAGACGCCCGGCAGCGCGGCCATGGAGGCCGGCTCCCGGTCGACGTCGACCAGCCCGAACCGGCCGGGGTGCTCCGACTGCGCGCTGCGGACCAGGCCCCAGACCGCCGCCGCGGCGTGGTCGCCGTCGTGGGCGTCCCGGGTGACGAACACCAGGTGCGAGCCGGTGGTGCGGTCGTCGGCGAGCCAGGTCTGCAGTTGCTGCAGGGCGTGCGCGGTCGCCGCGAAGACGGCGTCGGGGACCGATCCGGCCGCGGGCAGGTCGTCGGCGGTGACCGGCGCCAGCACCACGTCCGGCATCGGGGCGCCGGCCGTGACTTGCTCGAACAGCTGGGTGAGGCCGGCGTAGACCTCGGTCGCGCCGGACAGCTTGTCCCGGCCCAGAGCCACGCACAGCCCGGGGGCCGCGACGCCGGC
>NZ_JAAGNB010000131.1:0-206 GCF_010550475.1 Amycolatopsis sp. SID8362 | reverse complement strand
CGCTACCAGCTCGCCGACGCCGAGGCCGACGCGCGCGCCATCACCCGGCACGGGCTGACCACCGCGCTCCCGGCCGCCCTGGACCGGGGCGAGTTCTTCATCGAGTACCAGCCGCTCGTGCACCTGGACGACGGCACGGTGCACGGCGCGGAGGCGCTCGTACGCTGGTGCCATCCGCAGCACGGGGTGCTCGGCCCCGACCGGTT
>NZ_JAAGNB010000092.1:0-249 GCF_010550475.1 Amycolatopsis sp. SID8362 | reverse complement strand
GCCGCCGCGGAACTGGGCGGTGGTCGAGTGCGACGTCGGCCAGGGTGACGCGGTGGTGCTGGCGACCGCCGAGCCCGGGCGGGCCGTCGTCGTCGACACCGGGCCCGAACCGGGGCCGGTCGACGACTGCCTGCACCGGCTGGCAGTCGACCGGATCCCGCTGCTGGTGCTGAGCCACCTGCACGCCGACCACATCGGCGGGCTCGCTTCGGTCTTCGACGGCCGGGCGGTCGGCGCGATCGCCGTGGG
>NZ_JAAGNB010000038.1:0-563 GCF_010550475.1 Amycolatopsis sp. SID8362 | reverse complement strand
TCCAGGTCCTCGCCACCCGGGGCGACCCCGGGTTCGGCGGCGCGGACATCGACCAGGCCCTGCTGGAGCACGTCGGCTCGCTGGTGTCCGCCGCGGACCCGGACGCGTGGCGCCAGCTCGTCGAAGGGCGCGAGCTGGTCGACCGGCGCCGCCGCCGCGTGCTGCGCCAGGACGTCCGCGGTGCGAAGGAAACCCTTTCGCGGCACGCCTACACGGACGTGCCGATGCCGCCGCCGTTCGCCGACGCCCACGTCACCCGCGAGGACCTGGAACGGCTGATCGCCGCGCCGCTGGGCCGCGCGGTGGAACTGACCGTCGCGGCCATCGGCGACGCCGGACTGCGGCCGAAGCAGCTCACGGCGATCTTCCTGGTCGGCGGGTCGAGCCGGATCCCGATGATCTCCCGGCTGGTGCACGAGCGCACGGGTGTCGTGCCCACGAGCCTCGACCAGCCCGAAACGGTGGTGGCGCGCGGCGCGCTGCGGGCGGTGCTGGTGGACCCGGACCGCACCGGCGCCCTCCCCGGCGAAGCGATGGCGCGGCTCGGCGCGGTCCCCGGCGGC
>NZ_JAAGNB010001818.1:0-26463 GCF_010550475.1 Amycolatopsis sp. SID8362 | reverse complement strand
GCTCGCGCTCGTCCTGCTGCCCGGGATCTCGGCCGGCGCGCTGTCCGGCGGCTTCCGGACGCTCCTGGCCGACACTGTGGACGACGAGCTGCTGCCCCGCGCGATCTCCGTCGACGCGATGATCCTCGAAGGCGTGCTGATCGGCGGTCCGGCGCTGGTCGCGCTGCTCGATCTGGCCGGTCCGGTGGTGCCCGTCGCCGCCATGGCCGTCGCGTGCGTGGCCGCCGCCGCGCTCGTCCCGCGCCGCGTGGGTGAGCACGAACGGGTGGAATCCGCGGACGACGTCCCGCCCGCGGGCGTCCTCACCTACCTGCCGTGGCTGTGCTGCGCGTTCACCGTCGGGCTGCTGCTCTCGACGATCGAGGTCGCGCCGCTGCCGCTGGTGCAGCGCCTCGGCGCGCCGGAGACGGCCGCGCCGGTCGTGATCGCCGTGCTCAGCGGGGCGAGCATCCTGGGCAGCGCGCTCTACGCGTGGCGCGGCAAGACCGGCGACCCGCGGCTGTTCCTCGCCGGGTTCGTGGTCGGCGGGCTCACCCTCGCGGCCGATTTCGGCTGGCCCGGACTGATCGCCTCGATCGCGGTCATCGGCGGGTGCACCGGACCGCTGGTCGCCACGACGTCGGTCAACCTCCAGCGCCTGCTGCCGAAGAACCGCAGGTCAGCGGGGTTCTCGCTGAGCTTCACCGTGCAGGCGTGCGGGTTCGGGCTGGGCTCGCTGGCGGTCGGCGTGCTGCCGTTGTGGCTCGCCCCGCTCTTCGGTGTCTTTGCCGCGGCGATCGCCGGTGCAATGCTGGTGGTGAAGCCCTCGCGAGCTATTGGCACAGTGTCAGTAACGTCGTAACCTGGGCTGAACCTCGACCAACGGGAGACGCCGATGACCGCCGTCCAGCCGAAGCCGACGTCGGTCGGCGAAACCTTCGACTCGCTCAGCCCGGCGACCGACGAGGTGGTCGGAACCTACCCGATCCACTCGGCGGAAGACGTCAAGGCGGCCGTCGAGCGGGCGCGCGTCGCCGCGAAGTGGTGGGAAGGCCTCGGCTTCGCCGGGCGCGCGGAGCGGCTGAAGAGCTGGAAGGGCGTGCTGACGCGGCGGCTGCCGCAGCTGTGCCAGGTGGTCCGCGACGAGACGGGCAAGCCCATCGCCGACGCGCAGCTCGAGAGCGTCCTGGCCATCGAGCACATCGCCTGGGCGGGCAAGCATGCGAAGAAGATCCTCGGCAAGCAGAAGCGCTCGGCTGGCCTGCTGATGTCGAACCAGGCCGCCACCGTCGAGTACCAGCCGCTCGGCGTGGTCGGCGTGATCGGCCCGTGGAACTACCCGGTGTTCACGCCGCTCGGCTCCATCGCGTACGCGCTCGCGGCGGGCAACGCCGTCGTCTTCAAGCCCAGCGAGTACACCCCCGGCGTCGGGAAGTGGCTGGTCGACGCGTTCGCCGAGATCGTCCCGGAGCAGCCGGTGCTGCAGCTGATCACCGGCTTCGGCGAGACCGGCGCGGCGCTGGTCGGCGCCGGCGTCGACAAGATCGCGTTCACCGGCTCGACCGCGACGGGCAAGCGCATCATGGCCGCGGCCGCCGAGACGCTCACCCCGGTCGTCATCGAGGCGGGCGGCAAGGACCCGGTGCTGGTCGACGCGGACGCCGACCTCGACGCCGCGGCCGACGCCACGGTCTGGGGCGCCTTCTCCAACTCCGGCCAGACCTGCATCGGCGTCGAGCGCGTGTACGTCCACGAGAAGGTGCACGACGCGTTCGTCGCGAAGGTCGTCGAGAAGTCCAAGGACGTGCGCGCGGGGTCGGACGAGGCCGCGCAGTACGGCCCGGTGACGATGCCCTCGCAGCTGGGCGTGATCAAGCGCCACATCCAGGACGCGCTGGCCCGCGGCGGCAAGGCGGTCCTCGGCGGCGAGGACGCGGTCGGCGACCGCTACGCGCAGCCGACGGTGCTGGTCGACGTCCCGGAGGACTCCGAGGCGGTCACCGAGGAGACCTTCGGCCCGACGGTGACGATCGCGAAGGTCCGCGACATGGACGAAGCGGTCGAGAAGGCGAACAGCACGAAGTACGGCCTGGGCTCGACGGTCTTCTCGAAGTCCCGCGGCGTCGAGCTGGCCGAGAAGCTGCGCACCGGCATGACGGCGATCAACGCGCCGCTGTCGTTCGCGGGCATCGCTTCCCTGCCGTTCGGCGGGGTCGGCGACTCCGGCTTCGGCCGCATCCACGGCCCGGAGGGGCTGCGCGAGTTCGCCCGCACGAAGGCGATCGCGCGTCAGCGGTTCACCGCCCCGCTGACGCTGACGTCGTTCAGCCGCAAGGAATCGACGGACGCGCTGGTCGCCAAGCTGGTGACCATCCTGCACGGCAAGCGCTAGCGGCCCCGGATCAGGTCCGCCGCCTTTTCCGCGACCATGATGGTCGGCGCGTTCGTGTTGCCCCGCGGCACCACGGGCATCACGGACGCGTCGACCACGCGCAGCCCTTCGACGCCGTTCACCCGCAGCTGCGGGTCGACGACAGTGCCGATCGAGCAGGTCCCGACCGGGTGGTAGAGCGTCTGCGTGTTCTCGCGGATGTGGTCGGCCAGCTCGGAATCGCTGAGGTCGTGCCGCGCGGGCAGGAACGGCTGGTCGAGGAACCGCTTGAGCGGCCCCGACTTCCCGATGTCGATCAGCGCGCGCAGGCCGGCGATCATCGTCTCCATGTCCTTCGGCTCCGCGTAGTACGCCGGGTCGATTTCCGGCTTCCACAACGGGTTCGCCGACTTCAGCCGCAGCCGGCCGCGGCTCGCGACGTCCACCAGCGTCGCCGCCGACGTGAACCCCGGGACCGTCGGTTCGCGCAACCCGTTGTCGTAGAACAACGTCGGCGCCACGTGGATCTGCATGTCCGGCGCGGGCAGGCCGTCGCCGGTCGGGAAGAACGCGCCCGCCTCGCCGATGTTGGACGCCAGCGGCCCGCGCTTGGTCAGCTGGTAGCGGATGAGGCCGCGCGGGGTCGCCGCGTCGACCAGGTCGGTGGTGCCGCGCGTGGACCAGATGATCCCGCAGGCCGGGTGGTCGTGCAGGTTCTCGCCGACGCCGGGCAGCGCGGCGACGACGTCGATGCCGTGCTCGCGCAGGTGCTCCGCGGGCCCGACGCCGGAGACCATGAGCAGCTGCGGCGAGTTCACCGCGCCGCCGGAGAGGATCACCTCGGTGGACGCGTGCGCGGTGCGCTCGACGCCGTTGTCCAAATAGGACACCCCGGCGGCGCGGGTGCCCTCGAAGACGATCCGGGTCGCGGGCGAGCACGTCTTCACGGTGAGGTTCGGCCGCTCGAGCGCCGGGCGCAGGTAGGCGTCCGCGGTGGACCAGCGGCGGCCCTTCTTGCAGGTCACCTGGTAGACGCCGGCGCCTTCCTGGATCTCGCCGTTGAAGTCGTCGGTGCGCTTGAGGCCCCACGAGACGGCCGAGTCGACCCAGGCGTGCGACAGCTCGTGGGTGAACCGCCGGTCCTCGACGTGCAGCGGGCCGTCGGTGCCGTGCAGCGGCCCGCCGAGCCGCTGGTTGCCCTCGGCGCGCTTGAAGTACGGGAGGACGTCGTCCCAGCCCCAGCCCTCGGCGCCGTGGGAATCGCGCCAGCCGTCGTAGTCGGCGCGGTTGCCGCGGATGTAGATCATCGCGTTGATCGACGAGCAGCCGCCGAGCAGCTTCCCGCGCGGCCAGTAGGACGTCTTGCCGGTGTGCTTCTGCTCGACGGTCTCGTAGTTCCAGTCCCACTTGGTCTTGAACAGCGAGGGGAACGCGGCGGGGATGTGGACCTCGTCCGCGGTGTCCTCGCCGCCGGCTTCGAGCAGCAGGACCTGGGCCGACGGGTCTTCGGTCAGGCGGTTGGCGAGCACGCAGCCCGCGCTGCCGGCGCCGACGATGACGTAGTCGAAGGACTCCTGGACGGCCACGGTGCCTCCTGTTGGCGAGATGTCAACGACTCATCATGGCGCAGCCCCGCGCCCTCGGCCAGTCTAGGTTTTCCGGTGGCCCTCGCCACCTGGGCGCGAGGGCGGCGAACGGGGTCAACTATGCTGGCCCGGTACCCACGACCTGCGTGAATAAGGAGCAGCCTGCCGTGGCCCGAGTCGTCGTCGACGTCATGCCGAAGCCCGAAATCCTCGACCCGCAGGGACAGGCCGCGCTCGGCGCCGCCGGCCGCCTCGGCTTCACCGGGATCAAGGAGATCCGCCAGGGCAAGCACTTCGAGATCGAGATCGACGACACGGTCGACGACGCCACGCTGGAGAAGATCGCCGAAGGCTTCCTCGCGAACCCGGTGATCGAGCAGTGGACCATCAAGCGGGTGGAGGCGTGAGCGCGCGCATCGGCGTCATCACCTTCCCGGGCACCCTGGACGACGGCGACGCGGCCCGCGCGGTCCGCTACGCCGGCGCCGAGGCGGTTCCGCTCTGGCACGCGGACGAGAACCTCCACGACGTCGACGCGGTCGTCGTCCCGGGCGGCTTCTCCTACGGCGACTACCTCCGCGCGGGCGTGATCGCCCGCTTCGCCCCGGTGATGACCCCGGTGATCGAAGCGGCGCGCGGCGGCATGCCGGTCCTCGGCATCTGCAACGGCTTCCAGATCCTGTGCGAGGCGGGCCTCCTGCCGGGCGCGATGATCCGCAACCAGGGCCTCCACTTCATCTGCCGCGACCAGTGGCTCCGCGTGGAGAACACCGACACGGCGTGGACGACGCGGTACGACGCCGGCGCCGAGATCCTCATCCCGATGAAGAACATCGACGGCTGCTACATGGCCGAGCAGTCCACTTTGGACGAGCTCGAGGCCGAGGGCCGCGTGGTGTTCCGGTACGTCGGCGGCAACCCGAACGGCTCGCGCAACGACATCGCGGGCATCCGCAGCGAGAACGGCCGGGTCGTCGGCCTGATGCCGCACCCGGAGCACGCGATCGACGCGCTGACCGGGCCGTCGGACGACGGGCTCGGCATGTTCTTCAGCGCGGTGGACGCGCTGGTCAAGGCGTGACGAACGGGCGGGCGACGCGGGTCGCCCGCCCGCTCCTTCAGTTGCTGCTCAGGTTTTCGGCCACACCGTCGCGGTCCGCGTTGACCGGCCTGCTGCACCAATAGGGGCCGCTGTTCGTCTGGCACACCTGGATCTTGAGGCGGTCGAACCCGCCGACGAGGTCGGGGTCGCCGATCGTGAAGTGGAACGGCGACGCCGAATCGGCGGGGGTGCTCCTGGTCGTGCCGTCGATCTTGACGGACCCGGCGTAGGCCTCGAAGTAGACGGTCGTCCCGACCCCGCCGCTGTCGTACATGGTCCCCTGCAGTTCGGCGGTGCGATTGCCCCACACGACACCGCCCCAGGTCCCGCCGACGGTGCAGTTCGTCGCGCACAGGTCGAAGGTGTCGTTCGGCCAGGTCGCCGCCGCGGCCGGCGCGACCACCGTCGCCGTCATGGTGATCGCGGCGGCGGCCGCGGCCACCCCGGTCCGCAGTGCTCGGCGTGTCGGCGACATCAAGCTTCTCCTCGGGTCGGGCGGGCTCCAGCACCGGCCACCACGCCCGGCCCGGGCTCGCGGTTGGGGCCCGAGCGGACCTTTCACCTGTTCGGAGCAGCCGTCGTCAGGTCTTGCTCTGGTCGTTCGACAGCCACTTTTCCGGCCGCACCCGCACCAGTACCGACCGCTCCCCGAGGGACGCGTCCACGTAGGCCGTCGCCTGCTCCGGCGGCCAGTAACGGTGCGCGATCCGCAGGGCCTGCTCCCGCGTCGGCGGCGCGTCGTTCGCGATCACCGGTCCCTCGACCGTCACGTACCGGTACGGCGGGTTCTCGTCCTGCGCCACCAGGCTTAACCGCCCCGCGGCCCGGATCGAGCGGTCCTTGACCGTGTCCCGCTCCATCCAGATCAGCAGCTCGCCGCCCGGCGAGTAGTCGTACCAAACGGGGACCGCCAGCGGGGCCCGGCCCGCGCGCTCCACCGCCAGCACCCCGACGTGCGCTCCGCTCAGGAACTCTTCGCGTTCCGCCACGGTCATCACGAAAGACGACATGTCACTCCCCAGTGTCCGTTGACACCGGGGAGCAACACGCCACCATGTCCGGACATTCCGGACTACGAAGCCGCCGCCACCAGGCGCGCGTAGGAACCGCCCGCGTCCAGCAGGTCGGCGTGCGGACCCAGCTCCGTGATGCGGCCGTCCTCGACCACCGCGACCCGGTCGGCCGCCGCGGCCGTGTGCAGGCGGTGGGCGATCGCGATGACCGTCCGGCCGGACAGCACGCTGTTCAGCGACCGCTCCAGGTCCCGCGCGGAGCCCGTGTCCAGCAGCGACGTCGCTTCGTCGAGCACCAGCGTGTGCGGGTCGGCCAGCACCACCCTGGCCAGCGCCAGCTGCTGCGCGATCGCCGCCGGCACCGGGTGCTCGCCGGAGCCCAGCTTCGTGTCGAGGCCGGACGGCAGCGACGCCACCCAGCCCGACGCGCCCGCCGAGGCCAGCGCGGCCAACAGCTCTTCGTCGGTCCAGTCGCCGCCCGAGCGCCGGGCCGGCAGTGCCAGGTTCTGCCGCAGCGTCCCCGAGAACACGTGGTGTTCCTGGGTCAGCAGCAGCACCTCGCCGCGCAGGACGTCGTCGGCCAGTGCCGAGACGTCCTGGCCGCCGATCCGCACCGAACCCGACGACGGCGCCGCGATGCCGGCCAGCAGCCGGCCCAGCGTCGACTTGCCCGCGCCGGACGGCCCGACGATCGCCAGCCGCTCGCCGCGCGGTACCCGCAGGTCGATGCCGTGCAGCACCTCGCGGTCGGCGGTGTAGGCGAACCGGACGCCGTGCACGTCGATGTCCCGCCCGCGCGGCACCTCCGTCACCTTCGGCGCCTCCTCGGCGGCCACCGAGTGGACGCCGCGGATCCGGCGCGCCGCGGCCGCCGCGACCTGCAGGTCCTCCAGCCAGAACAGCGCCTCGTTCAGCGGCGCGGCCATCGCCTGCATGTACAGCAGCATCGTGGTGATCTCGCCGAGCCCGGCCCAGCCCCGCGTGTACGCGAGCAGCCCGAGCGGCAGCATGACCGCCAGCGGCACGACGTAGCTGATCTCCAGCGACGGCAGCCAGCGCAGCTGCAACGCCCGCATCCGGCGCTCGCCGAGGATGCTGCGGTCCAGCGCGTCGTACGCCGCGCCGACCCGGCGGTCGGTCAGGCCGAGCGCCTCCACCGTGCGCGCGCCTTCGGCCGTCTCGTGGACGCTCGTGGTCAGGTCCGCCCAGCGGTCCAGCATCCACTGCATGACCGCCGGGATCCGCCGCTGGTACCAGACGTTGACCGGCACCAGCAGCGGCACCGCGACCAGCAGGCCCAGCGCCAGCAGCGGCGACGTCAGCACCATCGCGACGACCGTGAACACCACGGTCACCGCCGCGACCAGGATCTCCGGCGCCGCGAACCGCGCCGCGTGGTCGATCCGGCCGAGGTCGGTGGTGGCCCGGCTGAGCAGGTCGCCGGTGCCGGCCGCCTCGACGGTGCCGAGCGGCAGCTTCAGCGCCGTCCCGACGAACTCTTCGCGCGTGTTGGCCAGCACCAGTTCGCCGAACACCGCACCGCGCATCCGCGCGATCTTCCGCGCCAGCGCCTGCAGGAGCAGGATCCCGACGAACACCGCCGCGAGCACGTCGACGTGGCCGGTGGTGGTGCCGGCCGCGACGTCGTCGACGAGCGCGCCGAGCAGCTGCGGCCCGGCCAGCCCGATCAGCGTGGCCACCGCCAGCGAGCCCAGCAGCAGGCCGAACTCGCGTCGGTGGATCGCCGCCGTCCGCAGCGCCCAGCGGCGGACGTCCCGCCGGGACGCCGTGGGGAGCCGTTTCATACCGTCACTACCTTCGCCGTGAAGACTTCGTCCGCTACGTGTGTCCACAAAGGACTCTGGCTGAACACCACCGTCGTCTTGCCGCGGCGCAGGGCCGCGACGCGCTCGGTGATGCGTGCCTCCGTGTGCGCGTCGACCGCCGACGTCGGCTCGTCCAGCACCAGCACGTCGGCGTCGGCCGCCAGCGCGCGGGCCAGGTTCAGCCGTTGCCGCTGGCCGCCGGACACCTCGCGCCCGCGCTCGCCGATCACCTCGTCGACGCCGCCGGGCAGCGCCTCCACGATGTCGTCGGCGTCGGCCGCGTACAGCGCTTCGGTGATGCCCACGCCGCTCGCCCGCGCCGGCGCCAGCTGCTCGCGCAGCACGCCGGAGAACCAGATGTCCTGGTTGTGCGCGTAGACGACCCGCCGCCGCAGCTCCGCGAGCGCGACCTGGTCCGCCCGGACCCCGCCGACCAGCACCGCTTCGCCGTCGGCCGGGTCGGCGAACCTGGCCAGCCGGTCCGCCACCGCTTCGCCGCCGGCACCGAAGTCGACGACCGTCAGCCGGCCGGGCGCGACCCGGACGCCGGACTCGGTGTCGACCAGCTCCAGCGGCCCTTCGGGCAGCGGCACCGGCGTCTCCGGGTCGGCCAGCTTGGGGCGGATCGCCAGCAGCGCCACGACCTTCCGCGACGCGACCAGCCCGGACGTGATCGAGCCGACCGCCTCCGTCGCGGCCGTGACCGGCCAGATCAGGAACGCCGAAACGCCGTAGAACGCCACCAGCTGCCCGACGTCGATCGAGCCGGCCACGGCCAGCCGCGCGCCGAGCCAGGTGATCACCACGGTGACCAGGCCCGGCAGCGCGATTTCCGCCGCGGCCAGCCACGCCTCGGCCTTCCCGACTTCGATGCCGGCCCGCCGCACCCGCTGGCTCGTCTCGCGGAAGCGGGCGAAGAACCGCCGCTCGCCGCCGATGCCGCGCAGGATCCGCAGGCCGGACACGATGTCCGCGCCCAGCGCGTTGACGTCCCCGCGTTGCTCACGCTGCTTCGCCTTGCGCTTCTGCAGCGGCGCCAGCAGCGGGCCGATGCCGAGCACCGCGACCGGCACGCCGACCAGCGCGACCACGCCGAGCAGCGGCGACGTCGAGACCAGCCACACCGCGACCACGACGAACGCCAGCAGCGAGCCGACCGCCCGCCCGGTCATCTCGACGGTGTTGCCGACGTGGTTGATGTCGGTGGTGCTGACGGCGACGAGGTTGCCGGTGGTCGTCTGCTCGCGCAGGCCGGCGCCGACGCGGGTGGTGTGCGCCGAGACGGTGCGCTGCGTCGTGCCGGCGCCGTGCAGCCACAGGCCGTAGTTGAGGAAGTGCAGCCAGGTCCCGAAGACCGTCTGGACCAGGCCGAGGACGGCCGCCGCGAGCGCCCAGCGCCCGACGGCGGCGCCGTCGTGCGCGCCGATGGCGCCGATGCCCTGGCCGACGACCAGCGGCAGCAGCGCACCGGGCAGTGCCCAGACGACACCGATCGCGGCCGCGCCCAGCACCGTCCCGAGCCGGGCCCGGAAGACGGCGAGCAGGAAGCGGCTCGCGGTCGGCCGCACGGGCAGCCGCAGCGGCGGAAGGGGGTATGTGGCGGAAAGCACGATTCTCGACGTTAAGCCGGTACCCGGGGGAAGGCGACCGATTTTCGGCCGGACGGCACCGGCGCCTGCCCTTTCGGGCGCGCCCTGCCGCTCGGGGGACCCCCGGTTTCAACGTTACCCGCGGGGTCCGACAATTCCGGGCTCGCGCGCCTGGGTTGTCCCCAGGCCGGGCCGCGGTGTCGCGCCGCTCACACCTCGCGGCGGCCGCCCGATTTCGGTGGCCCAGTGTCCGGGGTGGCCGGGCCCGGCACGTATCCTGGCGGCCGTGGCGAACCCTGACACGGACACCGTGACCAGCACCGTTGACACCACCGAGCGCGCCGGGGCGACCCCGGAGCACACCCAGCCGTATCGGGAACTGGGCCTTGCCGACGACGAGTACGCCCGCATCCGGGAAATCCTCGGCCGCCGGCCCACCGACGCCGAGCTGGCCATGTACTCGGTGATGTGGAGCGAGCACTGCTCCTACAAGTCGTCGAAGAAGCACCTGCGGTACTTCGGGGAGACCGCCACCGACGAGATGAAAGCCAAGATGCTGGCCGGCATCGGCGAAAACGCGGGCGTCGTCGACATCGGCGAGGGCTGGGCGGTCACCTTCAAGGTGGAGAGCCACAACCACCCGTCCTATGTGGAGCCCTACCAGGGCGCCGCGACCGGCGTCGGCGGCATCGTCCGCGACATCATGGCGATGGGCGCGCGTCCCCTCGCGGTCGCCGACGCGCTGCGCTTCGGCCCGGCCGACGCCCCCGACACCAAGCGCGTGCTGCCCGGCGTCGTGGCCGGCGTCGGCGGCTACGGCAACTGCCTCGGCCTGCCGAACATCGGCGGCGAGCTGGTCTTCGACCCGTCCTACTCCGGCAACCCGCTGGTGAACGCCCTGTGCGTCGGCGCGATGCGCGTCGAAGACCTGCACCTGGCGTTCGCGTCCGGCACCGGCAACAAGATCATCCTGTTCGGCGCCCGCACCGGCCTCGACGGCATCGGCGGCGTTTCCGTCCTGGCGAGTGACACCTTTTCGGGTGACGAGTCGGCGTCCGGCCGCAAGAAGCTCCCGAGCGTCCAGGTCGGCGACCCGTTCACCGAGAAGGTGCTCATCGAGTGCTGCCTCGAGCTGTTCGCGCAGAAGCTCGTCGTCGGCATCCAGGACCTCGGCGGCGCCGGGCTGTCCTGCGCGACGTCCGAGCTGGCCGCGGCCGGCGACGGCGGCATGCACATCTACCTCGACCGCGTTCCGTTGCGCGCCACCGGGATGACGCCCGCCGAGGTGCTCTCGAGCGAGTCGCAGGAGCGCATGTGCGCGGTCGTCTCGCCGGAGAACGTCGAGGCGTTCATGGCGGTCTGCCGCAAGTGGGACGTCATCGCCACCGACATCGGCGAGGTGACCGACGGCGAGCACCTGGTGATCACCTGGAACGACGAGGTCGTCGTCGACGTCCCGGCGCACACCGTGGCGCACCAGGGCCCGGTGTACGACCGGCCGATCGAGCGTCCGTCCTTTCAGGACTCCTTGATCGCGGACACGTCTTCGAAGCTTCCCCGTCCGTCCACTTCGGATGAACTGCGCGCGGACGTCCTTCGCCTGATCTCTTCGCCCAACCAGGCGTCGAAGGAATGGGTGACGTCGCAGTACGACCGGTACGTGCGCGGCAATTCCGTGCTGTCGCAGCCGTCGGACTCCGGCATGATCCGGATCGACGAGTCGTCCGGCCGCGGCGTTTCGGTCGCGACGGACTGCAACAGCAAGTTCGTCTACCTCGACCCGTACCGCGGCGCGCAGCTGGCGCTGGCGGAGGCGTACCGCAACGTCGCGGCGGGCGGCGCGACCCCGGTCGCGGTGTCGGACTGCCTGAACTTCGGCGCCCCGACCGACCCGGGCGTGATGTGGCAGTTCGAGCAGGCGGTGCACGGCCTCGCCGACGGCTGCGTCGAGCTGGGCATCCCGGTGACGGGCGGCAACGTGAGCTTCTTCAACCAGACCGGTTCGACGGCGATCCTGCCGACGCCGGTGATCGGCGTCCTCGGCGTGATCGACGACGTCACCCGCCGCATCCCGACCGGCATCGGCGCGGAAGCGGGCGAAACCCTGCTGCTGCTGGGCGAAACGCACGACGAGCTGGACGGCTCCGCGTGGGCCCGCGAACTCCACGGCCACCTCGGCGGCGTGCCCCCGCGCGTGGACCTGGCGCGCGAGAAGCTGCTGAGCGAGATCCTGGTGGCGGGCTCCCGCGACGGCATGATCTCGGCGGCGCACGACCTGTCCGACGGCGGCCTGATCCAGACGCTGGTCGAGACCGTCCTCATCGGACAGTGCGGCGCCCGGGTCTTCCTCGACACCGACCAGGACCCGTTCGTCCAGCTGTTCTCCGAGTCGGCGGGCCGCGTGCTGGTGGCGGTCCCGCGCACGGAAGAGCTGCGCTTCACGGAGATGTGCACGGCCCGCGGCCTGCCGTGGCGCAAGACCGGCGTGGTCGACCCGGAGTCGGGCACGCTGGAGCTGCAGGGCATCACGGAGTTCACGCTGGACGAGCTGCGCGAGGCGTGGGAAGGCGCCCTGCCGGCGCTGTTCGACTGAGCTTTCCCGGTCTGTCCACAACCCGAGCCGGCTGTGGACAGACCGGGCTCAGCACCGGGTTTCGTCGCACCCCGCCGGTAGACTGGACTCGGGGACGCCCCCCGTGGAGGGCGGGGGCGTCAGCCCCGCTTCGCGACGATCCGCAGTTCCCCGTCGTGCAGTTCCTCGAAGTCCCACGCTTCCGGCAACCGCACGTCCTTCTCGGCCCGAACCCGCGTGTTGTACAACGAAACCGCCGCCGGCAGCGAAGCGAACCGCAGGTCCGTCTGCCCGGCGAACGAAGCCCGCCGCAGATCGAGCGACCCCGTCGCCTGAACCCCGCCGAACATCGCGTCCTTCGCGAACTTCGCGTCCTTGAACGTCGTCTCCCCGGCGAACGTGGACTCCGTGAAGTCCGCGTCTTCGGCGAAGGCCGTCCCGCTGAACCACGCGTGGCTTTCGAAAACCGCGCCGCGGCACCGGAAGTACCCGATCAGGCGGCCGGTCTCGGTGCCCGCGGCGGTGAAGTACACCCGGCCGGTGAAGCGGCAGCCGCTGAGGTTCGTGCTGCTGCGCAGCTCCGCGTACCGGAGCAGCAGGCCGCCGATCAGCTTGCCCGAGAGGTCGAAGTACTCCAGCCGCGCACCGGTCAGGTCCAGGTCGTAGGCCGGGCCCTCGGCGTCGCGGGCCGGGAGCAGGTCGGTGACCAGGCGTTGCGCCGTGAGCCGGACCGTGAGCTCGCGTTCCTGCTCCGGGTCCCGGGCGTCGCCCGAGGACTCGGTGTGCGAAAACGGCCGCCGCAGGTACGAGCACAGCACGTCCAGCACCGTCTGCGTGTACTCCGGCCGGCTGCGCGCCAGCCCCGCCAGCGCGTGCAGCGCGCCCACGCGCACCTGGTCCGCGGTGTGGCCGAGCAGCTCGACCGCCTTCGCGAACCGCTCGTCCGCCACCCGCTCGCGGTCCTGTTCCGCGCGCTGCGACTCGAGTTCGTGCCGGCGGCGCTCGACGTCCTGGCGGCCTTCCTCGACCCGGCGGCGCCGGTCGTTGAGCCACAGCGCGTACAGCGCCACGACCGCGCCGCCGGCCAGGCCGCCCGTCTTCAGCGCGTCACTGCGGCTGGTGGCGGGGTCGGTCAGCAACCAGCCGCCGACCCCGAGCAGCAGCACCACCGACGCGAAGCACGTCCACGCCAGCGGCGATCGCCACGGCTTCACCCGCTCAGGAAACCAGCATGGTGCTGACGCAGAAGCCCTTGTCGTCGAAGTTCGTCGCGCTCAGCGTGCCCTTGACGTTCTTGCCCGCGGACGTCCCGGTCACCTGGCCCTCGACCAGGTACTCGTCGTCCGGCACCTCGCCGAGCGTCAGCTGCAGCGGCGGCTTGAGGAACGTGTCGAGCCACGAGTCGAGCAGGTCCTTCGAGTCGGAGCAGCCCAGCGCGAGCGCGCCGGCCTTGTCGCCGCCATTCAGCTTGTCGATGAAGCCCTGCAGGACGGCCTTGGCGTCCGAGGCGCCGGAGCTCGACGGCGGCTTCGAGGTCGGCGTCGTCGTCTTCTTGGGCGTGCTCGTCTTCGGCGCCGTCGGCTTCGCGGACGTGCTCGACGACGGCGGCGCCGCGACGGTCGTGTTGTCGTCCTTCGAAAGGAAGAACCCGGGCGCGACGAAGCCGGTGACGCCCAGCGCCGCCAGCACGACGACCACAGTGGCGCCGATCGCGATCCACATCCCGGTCTTGCTCTTCTTCGGCGGCGCCGGCGGCCCGCCGAAGCCCTGCCCGTAGCCGGCCGTCGACTGGTCCCAGCCGGACATCTGGCCGCCCTGGTTCGGGTCCCAGGCCTGCTGGCCGTACTGCTGCGCGTTCGGGTCCGCCCACGCCGACTGCTGTTGCTGCGCGTTCGGGTCGCCCCACTGCGGCTGCGGGCTCGCCGGGAAGCCGCCCGAGGGGTAACCCTGCTGCTGCTGGCTGGGATCCCAGCCCTGCGGGTACTGCTGCGTCGGGTACGGCTGTTGCTGCTGGTTGGGGTCCCACCCACCCTGCTGCGGGTACGGCTGCTGGAAGCCACCGGACTGGGGCTGCTGGCCGTACGGGTCGGGCTGGCCGGGCTGGCCCGGCTGAGGCGGGTACGTCATCTTTCATGCCTTCCGGGCGCTGGTTGAACGTCTGCGATCCGACGTCCGGTGGACGCGAGCGGTTCCCCCAGACGTGTGCGCAGCATTCTGCAAGGTCGGACGGTACGGCATGAAACCGGCTCCCGGCCGTGCCGACGCGAAGTCGTCACGATCCGGGAGCCGGGTGGGTGCGGGTCAGCCGTTGGCGAGCGCCTGGAGCCGGTCGTAGGCACCGTTGAAGGTGTCCTGGTCGAGCGGGCTCGAGGTGTACTGCCAGACGGTGTAGTAGCTCCAGTTGTACGGCAGGGTGCCCACCGTCGACGCGTACCGCGCGACCCACAGCGGGGCCGTGCTGGAGAAGTCACCGCTCACGCAGCTGCTCCACCAGCTCGTCGACGTGTAGATCACCGGGTAGCGGCCGGTCAGGGAGTGGTAGGTGTCGTGGAAGTCGAGGATCCACGACGTCATCCCGGCCTTGCTCAGCCCGTAGCAGGTCGCGCCGTACGGGTTGTACTCCATGTCGAGCGCGCCGGGCAGGGTCTTGCCGTCCCTGGACCAGCCGCCGCCGTGGGCGACGAAGTACTTGGCCTGCGCCGCGCCGCTCGAGGTGTTCGGCGTGGCGAAGTGGTACGCGCCGCGGATGAAGCCCTGGTTGTACGAGCCGTTGTACTGCTGCGCGAAGTACGGGTTGGTGTAGCTGGTGCTCTCGGTGGCCTTGGTCCAGACGAACCGCTTGCCCTGGTTCCACCAGTTCGCCCAGTTGACGTTGCCCTGGTAGCTGGCGACGTCCATGCCGGCGACGGTGGCCAGCACGGTGTTCGGGACGGCCTGGGCCGGCTGCGGCTGCTGCGCCGCCTTCTGCGTGTCCGGTGTCGACTTGTCGCCTTCGACGCGCCGGATCTGCGACCCCAGTTCGTGGTTGTGCTGTGCGATGTCCGCGTTGATCGCGGCGACCGGGTCGGCCTCGGGGGAGAACGTCGCCGCCTGCGCCGTGCTGCCGAGCAGGAGCAGCGTGGCCGGGACGACCAGGGCGGCGAACAGCCGCCCTCTTCGGGAAGTGGACATGTTGGAATCCCTTCACAGAACCCTCGCTGAGGGCGGCTATGTGCAGGTAGCCGCCCGGGCACGATTGTTGAGGACGGGATGGCGGTTTGTCACTCAGTTCCGTGAAATTGGGTATACGGGTGGGTGATTTTCTCGGGAAGTCGATCTTCAATTCGTGACCGGTTAACACCTATTACCGTGAGCGTTCCGCCGTTCAGCCCAGCGCGAGCGCGCGCAGCCGGTCGGCCGAGCCGTTGAACCAGTTCTGGTCGCCGGGCAGGGTGCCGCGGTCGGCGAACTGCCAGATCGTGTGGACGCCCCAACCGGCGGGCAGCTCGCCGATGTAGGTGTTGTAGCGGGCGATCCAGAGCGGGTTGTCCCCGAAACCCCCGTTGTTCGCGGTGCAGCGCTTCCACCAGTTCGTCGACGTGTAGATCGTCGGGTAGCGGCCGGTCGCCGCGCGGTAGGTCTCGGAGAAGTCGCTGAGCCAGCGGACCATGCCCGCGGCGTCCTTGCCGTAGCAGGTTTCGCCGTAGGGGTTGTACTCCGCGTCGAGCGCGCCGGGCAGGGTCCGGCCGTCGGCCGACCAGCCGCCGCCGTGGGCGAGGAAGTACCGCGCCTGCGCCGCCCCGTCGGAGACGTCCGGCCGCGCGAAGTGGTAGGCGCCGCGGATCAGGCCGGCGTCGTACGAGCCGTTGTACTGCTGCGCGAACTGCGGGTTGACGAAGCCGGTGCCTTCGGTCGCCTTGACGTAGACGAACTTGGCGCCGGCGCGCGCCGCGCCCGGCCAGTCGACCGGGCCCTGGTGGCCGCTGACGTCGTGGCCGAGCTGCTGGTCGTCGGACCCGTACAGCACGCCGGGCACCGCGTCGACGCCTTCGACCTTGGCGATCTGCGAGCCCGCGAAGTGGTCTTCGGCCCCGGCGTAGATGTCCTGGGCGGTCGCCGGCGCCTGCCCCGCGACGAGCAGGACCGCGGCGGCGAAGGGAAGCAATACCCGTCTGTTCACCCTCTTGCTCCCCACCGGTCTCGTGAGTCTTCTCCAGCCTCACGATGCACCCGAGCCGCGGATCCGGCGACTCGGGTTGTCACTCGATGGGGTTAAACCCGCAGGTCAGCGCTGTTCGTCGGCGATCGCCTTCACGAGGTGCTCGGCCGGCACGACGGCGGTGATCAGGTCGTGCGGGTTGATCGCGACCGGGTGACCGCCGAGCAGGCTGACGATGTCGCGGCCCAGCACGGCGCGGGCGTGCGGCCACTCGCTCGGCACCAGCGCCTTGCGGGTGTACGCCGGCACCATCACGCGGCCGTCGGTGTTGTGGAACCCGATGACCGTGCGCTGCACCGGCGACATCGCGTAGACGAACAGCGTCGAGTCGAGGACGACCTTCGGCAGGTCCGACGCCGGGCGGTGCTCGGTGCGGACGAGCTGCAGCAGGTGCTCGAGGTCGTTCGTCGGCTCCGGGAAACCCAGCGCCTTGGGCGAAGGCCGGTAGCGGTCGTTGGGGTGGAAGTCCGCGACGACGTCGCCCACGCCGTTCACCGGGTACGCGCCGACGACCGCCCACGACGGGACCGGCCCGTTCGGGTCGAAGGCCTCGTCGATGACGTAGAGCCAGCTGTTGGGGTTGGCGCGCGCGTTCGCCCGCATCTCCGCGGTGATCTCGGGAGTGCCCTGCTTGCCGGAGCGCCGGGCCTGCTGGCCACCGCGCCGCGCCGCGCGGCTGTGCTTGCCGGGGTGTTCCGGCCCGCTTCCGGTGGGCTGCTGCGAAACCATCCGATCCGCCTCGTCCCGCTGCGCCATCTCGTCCCCACGTTCTCGGGTGTGCCGTAAAACTCTTGGTGGGCCACTCTACTGTTTGCCCATGGCCTCTTCGCGTTCGGTCGACCCCGGACAGTTACGTGCGGCGGTGGTGGCGGTTTTCCCTTGGCTGCAGGGCGATGCGCCGGACCCGGCGCGCCCCGAACTCGCCGCGGCTGTCCGGCTCAGCCTGCGCGCGCTGGCGGCCGACGCGCCGGGCCGCACGGTCGAAGTCCGCGTGCCGCCGTTCGCGGCGGTGCAGTGCGTGGAAGGACCGCGGCACACCCGCGGCACCCCGCCGAACGTGATCGAGACCGATCCGCGCACGTGGCTCGAACTGGCCACCGGCCGACTGGACTGGACCACCGCGGTGGCGGACGGCCGGGTGTCCGCGTCGGGCACCCGGGCCGACCTTTCCCATTGGCTCCCCCTCGTCCGCCTCTGACGGACGGGAGCCCTACGGCTTGCGGCCGACGCCGCCGGCGATCGTCCGCTGCGCGACGTTCAGCTCCTTGAGCCGCGGGCCGTCCGGCCACCAGTCGGCGCACCGGACCACGCCCGGCGGCACCATGTCGAGGCCCGGGAACAGCTCTTCGATCTCCTTCTGCGTCCGGAAGGTGCCGGAGCCCATCGGGCTGTGCAGGAAGAAGTCCTCCATCCGGCGGGCGGTCGCGGAGTCTTCGTTCTCGGGGTCGAAGAAGTGGCTGAGCCCGACGAACGAGCCGGACGGCAGCGCGTCGACGTACTCCCGCATGATCTCGGCGGGCCGGTCGTGGTCGCCGTTGAAGTGGTGCAGCGTGCCCATCTGGAGCAGGACCAGCGGCTGGCTGAAGTCGATGTGCTCGCGGACGACCTCGTTCTGGATGATCCGCGCCGGCTCGAAGATGTCCTCGGCGACGAAGTGGGTGTGCTCGTTCTCCTCGAGCAGCGCCCGGCCGTGGGCGAGGACCACCGGGTCGTTGTCGACGTAGACGACCTTCGTCTCCGGGTTGATCCGCTGGACGACCTGGTGGGTGTTCTCCGCCGTCGGCAGGCCGGAGCCGAGGTCGAGGAACTGGGTGATGCCGGTCTGGCTCGCGAGGAACCGGCAGGCGCGGATGAGGAAGCCGCGGTTCTCGAACGCGAGGTCCTGCGCCTCCGGGGCGGCCTTCTGCACCTTGTGCAGGACCTCCCGGTCGATCTCGTAGTTGTCCTTCCCGAGCAGGAAGGCGTCGTACACGCGCGCGATGCTGGCACGGGTCGGGTCGACCCCCACGGGAACTCGTTCGGTCCGGGTCGCGGCATCGGGCATCTTGAACCTCGCAAGTTCTGTGTCGAAAGTCTCGTACTCTACGTAGAGTAGGCCGACGCGCGCACGGGGTAAACCGGGTCACCTCTTTGCGCAGGACGGGTTAACGTGTACTTTCGGTAGTCGGGCTAGAACCCCCTGGTGACGTGAGCGCGGAAGGTCCGGGAATGAACGCGGTGAACGCGTCCGCAGGAGAACAGAACATCGGCCCCACGGCGCGCCGCATGATCCTGGGCTCGCAGCTGCGGCGGCTCCGTGAGGAAGCCGGCATCACCCGCCAGCAGGCCGGGTACAACATCCGCGGGTCCGAATCGAAGATCAGCCGCCTCGAACTGGGCCGCGTCGGCTTCAAGGAACGCGACGTCACCGACCTCCTGACGATGTACGGCGTCGAGGACTCGACGGAACGCCAGACGTTCCTCGACATGGTCAAGCAGTCGAACGAGCCGGGCTGGTGGCGGCGCTTCGGCGACACGATGCCGAACTGGTTCACCGACCTCGTCGGCCTGGAAGAAGCCGCCGCGCGAATCCAGATCTGGGAGCCGATCTACGTGTCGGGCCTGCTCCAGATCGAGCCGTACGCCCGCGCGATCTTCAGCCACGGCCGCCCGGAGATGGCGGACGAGCGGGTCGACCAGCTGGTCGCGCTGCGCATGCGCCGGCAGAAGATGTTCAGCAGGCCGGACGCGCCCCGCGTGTGGATGGTGCTCGACGAGTCGGTCCTGTACCGGCCGATCGGCGGCGTGAAGGTGCTCAAGCAGCAGATCGAATACCTGCTCGAGATGAGCGCGCTGCCGCACGTGTCGGTCCAGGTACTGCCGTACAGCCGCAGCGGGCTCTCCGCGGAACACGCGTTTTCGCTGCTGCGGTTCGGTGAGCCGGAACTGCCGAACATCGCGTACGTCGAATACCTGACCGGCGCGCACTACATCGAGAAGCGCGAAGAGATCGAGAAGTACAGCCGGGCGCTCGACATGCTGGCCGTGGATTCGGAGACGCCGGAGCGGAGCCGGGCCCTGCTGGCGAAGCGACGCGCGGAGATCTGACGCGCGGGTCGGGTTCGCCGGTCGCGAATGCCTGGTCCGCGCCGGTCGCGCGCAGTCCGTCCGGCGTCGCGCGGATGTCGTGAAAGGGTCATTCATGTCGTCCGACGACATGAATGAGTCATTCATGACATCGCGGACGGGCGGATCGGCCGTGCTGCCCGACTTTGCCGGAGCCCTGCCGTCCCACCTTCAGCGCCGCCTTCCGTCGTCACTCTCCGGAGCCTCCCCGCCAAACCAGCCCCACTCACCGGTAACTACTCGTAGTGGTTAACCCGAAAGGGCACCCACTCATCACCCGATAGGTTAACCGGGACCAGGTGATTCTTTACCGTCGGAGAACTTTGCAAGAAATTCTGCACGTGCATTTACCGTTGCAGGCACACGTGCTAGCCTTCGATACGCGGGCAAATGCACATGCAGATGCGGCGCCCGAGGGCATATTCCGCTTCGAGAGGTGGGAACATGGCTGAGCGATTCGAGAACGGCATCCCGGCCGATCGGCTCTCCGGCGCCCAATGGCGCAAGGCGAGCTACAGCGGCGCGGTGGGCAACTGCGTCGAGGTGGCACCGCTGACCAGCGGCGAGATCGCGATGCGCAACTCGCGCTTCCCGACCGGCCCGGCGCTCGTCTACACGCGCGCGGAGATGGCGGCCTTCCTGGCCGGCGCCAAGGACGGTGAATTCGACGATGTCCTCGGCTGAGGCCGTCGCCTCCGTCTTCGACATCGAAACCGGATTGCAGGAGCTGGTGGCTCGCGGTTACCAGTTCGTCCACCCCGCCGACGAGAGTGGCGAGGTCCTCGCCGTCGTCGGCGTGCGGGTGCACGATGACGTGGTGGACGTGGTCCGGCTCAATGCCGAGGACGACGTAGTGGCGACCCGGATGCCCGGCACCGAAGACAACATCTTCGAGCCGGAGCGGTGGCTGTGGCGCCGCCGTGGCGAAGGCGCACAGGTGCTCTCCGAGATCCTCTCGTTGCCGGATGCGTGCTAGGAACCCAAGCTTTCAGGCCCCGTTCGAAGTGGTCAGAACCACTCCGGGCGGGGCCTGAGTCATGTCCGCACCGTCTACACTGAAACCGGCCTGACCACGTCTTCCCAGGAGCTCCTCGGTGGTTTCCGACCCCCAGCTCGTGTCCGACCAGCCCGAACCGGAACCCCGCGAGGAGTGTGGCGTCTTCGGCGTCTGGGCTCCCGGGGAAGAAGTCGCGAAGCTGACCTACTACGGCCTCTACGCCCTGCAGCACCGCGGGCAGGAGGCCGCCGGCATCTCCGTCTCCGACGGCTCGCAGATCGTGGTCTTCAAGGACCTCGGCCTGGTCAGCCAGGTGTTCGACGAGCAGATCCTGCAGTCGCTGCAGGGGCACATCGCCGTCGGCCACTGCCGGTACTCGACCACCGGCGCGACCATCTGGGAGAACGCCCAGCCGATCTTCCGCACCACCGAGACCGGCAGCGGCCTCTCCTTCGCGCACAACGGCAACCTCGTCAACACCGCCGAGCTGCGCGAACGCACCATCGAGGCGGGGCTCAAGCCGCACGCGGGCCTGACCGGCTCGTCCAGCGACTCGGACCTGATCTGCGGCCTGCTCGCCGCGAACGCCGCCGACAAGGGCATCGAGGCCGCGGCCATGGAGCTGCTGCCCACCCTGAAGGGCGCCTTCTGCCTGGTGTTCTCCGACGAGAACACGCTGTACGCGGCCCGTGACCCGCACGGGGTGCACCCGCTGGTGCTCGGCCGGCTCGAACGCGGCTGGGTCGTCTCGAGCGAGACGGCCGGCCTCGACATCGTCGGCGCGTCCTTCGTCCGCGAGGTCGAGCCCGGCGAGCTGATCGCGATCGACGCCGCGGGCCTGCGCTCCTCGCGGTTCGCGAACCCGGACCCCAAGGGCTGCGTCTTCGAGTACGTCTACCTCGCGCGCCCCGACACCACGATCGCCGGCCGCGGCGTGCACGCCACCCGTGTCGAGATCGGACGGCGGCTCGCCGGCGAGCAGCCCGTCGAGGCCGACCTGGTCATGCCGGTGCCGGAGTCGGGCACGCCGGCCGCGATCGGCTACGCGCAGGGCTCCGGCATCCCCTACGGCACCGGCCTGGTGAAGAACGCCTACGTCGGGCGCACGTTCATCCAGCCGTCGCAGACCATCCGCCAGCTCGGCATCCGCCTCAAGCTGAACCCGCTGCGCGACGTCATCCGCGGCAAGCGCCTGGTCGTGGTGGACGACTCGATCGTCCGCGGCAACACCCAGCGCGCGCTCGTCCGCATGCTGCGGGAGGCCGGCGCGCTCGAGGTGCACGTCCGGATCGCGTCACCGCCCGTGCGCTGGCCGTGCTTCTACGGCATCGACTTCGCCTCGCGCGCCGAGCTGGTCGCGAACGGCGTCGACCTCGACGGCATCCGGCGCTCGATCGGAGCCGACTCCCTGGGTTACATTTCCCTGGACGGCCTGGTCGCGGCGGCGGAACAGCCGAAGTCGCGGCTGTGCACGGCGTGCTTCTCCGGCGAGTACCCGATCGCGCTCCCGGAGGACGCGCTGATCGGGAAGCACCTGCTCGAAAGCCTCGACTCGGTCAATGGCGCGGCAACTCCCGTCAGCCCCGCCGGGTACGGTGCCGAAGACGCCGTCCGGCGTCCCTAGCAGTTCCTTCCAGAGGGAGTCCTTCCACCGTGAGCGAGTCCACGAGCGCCACGTACGCCGCCGCCGGGGTCAGCATCGACGCCGGCGACCAAGCCGTCGAGCTGCTCAAGCCGCACGCCGAGCGGGCCACGCGGCCCGAGGTCCTGGGCGGTGTCGGCGGTTTCGCCGGGCTCTTCTCCCTCAAGCTCGACAAGTGGAAGGAGCCGGTGCTCGCGTCCTCGACCGACGGCGTCGGCACCAAGATCGCGGTCGCGCAGGCGCTGGACAAGCACGACACGGTCGGCATCGACCTGGTCGCCATGGTGGTCGACGACCTGGTCGTGACCGGTGCCGAGCCGCTGTTCCTGCAGGACTACATCGCCGTCGGCAAGGTGCACCCGGAGAAGGTCGCCGCGCTGGTCGGCGGCATCGCCGAGGGCTGCGTGCAGGCCGGCTGCGCGCTGCTCGGCGGCGAGACCGCGGAGCACCCGGGCCTGATGGGCGAGCACGACTACGACATGTCGGCCACCGGCGTCGGTGTCGTCGAGGCTTCGCAGCTGCTTTCGCCGGAAAAGGTCCGTCCGGGTGACGTCGTCCTGGCGCTCGGCTCGTCCGGATTGCACTCGAACGGGTACTCCCTGGCCCGCCACGTGCTGCTCGACATCGCGCGGATGCCGCTCGACGGCCACGTCGAGGAGTTCGGCCGCACCCTCGGCGAGGAAATGCTGGAGCCGACGCGGATCTACGCGAAGGACTGCCTGGCGCTCGCCGCCGAGACCGAGGTCCGGACGTTCGCGCACATCACCGGCGGTGGCCTGGAGGCCAACCTCGCCCGCGTCATGCCGCGCGGCCTGGTCGCCCGCCTCGAGCGCGGCACCTGGACGCCGGCGCCGGTGTTCGCCCTGATCGGCCAGCGCGGCAAGGTCGAGCGCGCCGAGCTGGAGAAGACGTTCAACATGGGCGTCGGCATGGTCGCGATCGTCGGCTCTGAGGACGTCGACCGCGCGCTGGCGATGCTGACCGCGCGGCACGTCCCGGCGTGGATCCTGGGCGACGTGCAGCCGGCCGGCGACGTCGACGGCCCGCGCGCGGTGCTCTCGGGCGACCACCCGCGGTTCTGAGGCGTGGCCACCGGGGACGTCGTGGTCGGCTCCCGGTTCGTCGTTCCGGAGGCCGAGCTCAGCGAACGCTTCTCGCGCTCGTCCGGCCCCGGCGGCCAGGGCGTCAACACCACGGACTCGCGCGTCGAGCTGTCGTTCGACGTCGCCGCGTCGCCGTCGATCCCGGACCACCTGCGCGACCGCGTGCTGGCCGCGCTGGAGTCCCGGCTGGTCGACGGCGTCCTGACCATCGCGGCCAGCGAGCACCGGTCACAGCTGCAGAACCGCGAAGCGGCGCGTGGCCGGCTGGCGAACCTGCTGCTCGACGCGTCGGCGCCGCCGCCGGCCAAGCGGCGCCCCACGAAACCCTCGCGGGGTTCGAAGGAGCGCCGCCTGGCGTCGAAGAAGCGCCGGAGCGACGTGAAGCGAGGCCGCTCCGGCCGCTTCGACGACTAGGCCAGCGAAAGGTGCACGCACTCGCCCGCCGGCCGGTAGCCGACCCGGGCGTAGACGTTCCCGATCCCCAGGTCACCGGGGGTGAGGAACGCCGTGTGCGCGCCGGCCTCGTGGACTTCCCTGGTGAGCCGCGCGGTGAGCGCCGCGGCGATCCCGCGGCCCCGGTACGGCTCGAGCACGGCGATGCCGGCGATCTCGGTGGTGCCGTCGACGACCTCGAGCGCGAGGCCGCCGCCGACGACCACGCCGCCGGCCTCCGCGAGGAGGTGCCGGACGCCGGACCTCGGCTCTTCGTCGTCACCGATCTCCGCGGGCTCGCCGAACGCCGTGTTCTGCGCGGCCCGCAGGCGCCGGAAGTCTTCGCCGGACTCCGGCGCGCGTAGCCGGATCCCCGCCGGTGCCGGTTTGCCGACCCGGTCGGCGGGGCCGCACGTCATCAGCGGTACGCGCCGTTCCGGCGCGTACCCCGCCTCGACTAGCAGGTGCTCCAGGTCGGGTGCGACGTCGGTGAAGTACTCCAGCCGCGGGAGCAGGTCCCGCCGCCGGAACGCCGCGGTGAGCGCGTCGATCTCGGCCGTGGTCGGCTTCGCGCCGTCGTCCGGGATCGCGTAGTTGAGCATCGGGTGCGCCGTTCCCGGCGAGTAGGTCGCCAGGAACGGGCCGACCCGCTCGGTCTCGCGGCCGCGCGGCGCCGTTTTGCGGACGTAGTTCTGGATGGCGGACATTCGAGCCTTTCGAAAGCGCGTCAAGGAACCGCGGCCCGGTGGGCTCGCGGGCGGATCGCCGGGCGTCGGGCCCAGCGGGGGCCGACGCCGGAAGCGGCGCCAGGCATAGGCGGTCATTCCTTGACTCGAAGGGGCTCTTCCCGCTCAGTTTCGCACGGGCCTCAACCGGATTACCGGCGCTTCGGGTGCGAGATGGCGGCGTAGCGCGTGTCCCACACCGAACGCGGCACGCGCGTCTTGAGCGTGGGTGACTCGCAGATCCGCCGCCGTTGCGCGGGAATCGCGACCGGCACCGGCGGTGGCGGGTCCAGCGCGTGCCACTTCCGCCGGCTCAGCGCCGCGCCGAGCGTCGCGCCCGCGGTGTTGAGCAGGACGTCGTCGGTCGAGGTCACCCGGCCGGAGTGGATCAGATATTGCGTACCTTCCACCAGCAGGGACGCGAGCAACGCGGCCAGCGCGACGCGCGCGAGCGTGCGCAACCGCCGCATCCGAAGGGGGAGCAGGGCGCCGAGCGGGCAGAGGAGCAGGACGTTCCCGATCACCTGCCAGGGTGAACCGTCGTCGGCGAACGCCGCGGTGAGGTCGGCGCCGGGAACGAGATCGAGAGTGCTCTCGGAAGAGCCGCCGACCGGCATGATGACCAGGCAAAACACCAGAAAGGCGACGAGCACGGCGGCGCAGTCGACGCCGGCTGTCGCGGTCGCGAAGCGGGCCGGGAGTCTTCGCCGTCGCCGGGCCGCGAGCAGCGGCCAGCCGAGCAGCGCGTACGGCAGCGCGATGGCGGTTATCGGAATCATCCCCCAGAAGGCGCGAAGCAGGGCTTCCATGCGCCTCCTCTCTCGGAACCCCTCCACTGAAATCACCTTCGCATTGCAAGATCGACTCGGCAGGCCGAGTGAGCCGCACTATTCGGTGATCTTTCCGGTGGCGGAGTCCGCCCCGCCGTGGTTCGGTCGGGAGGCGCACTGTCCACAGTGGAAACTGTGGACAACCCTGTGGAAGAAATGGGGGATAGTGGCGGAAACCGTTGTTCCGCAACGGAAACGCGCGCGAGGGGCCTGTGTACTACTCGGCGAGCCGTCGGGCCTGGTCGAGCAGCGTCTGCAGGTGCAGGCCGCGCCGGACGTCGCACGGGTGGGTCGTCGTGCCGCTGGCGATCATCGCCGCGAAGTCGTCCAAGAGCGCGGTGTAGGACTCCTGCGCCGAGCCCGGTTTGCGGCCGAGCGTCCGGTAGCCGTGCTCGCCCCAGACGGCGAGTTCGACGACGGTCGGCTGCACCGGCAGCCGCAGCGAGAGCGTGGCGGTGCTGATCACGCCGCCCTCGTGGGCCAGCATCAGGTGCCAGAGGTCGCCGGGGCTCCGCCGCGCGGCGACGACGCCGGTGATCGGGCCGAGCGCGGCGTCGAGGAGGTCGAGCGCGTGCGGGCCGATGTCGAACAGCGCGCCGCCGTCGTCCTGGCGCCACTCCGACGCCGCGTACTGGCCGCCGAGCAGCGCACCGGACAGCCAGCGCGCACCCCCGCCCGCCCAGCCGCCCGCCTGGGCGAGGCCGGCGAGCCACTCCTGGGTCTGCGTCGAGTACCGGAGGGTCAGCACGACGAGCGCGGCGACGTCGGCGGCGGCGACCGCGTCGGCCAGCCGTCGCGCGCCGTCGAGGTCGGCGGCGATCGGCTTCTCGAGGATCAGGTGCTTCCCGGCTTCGGCCGCGAGCACGCCCAGTTCGGCCTGGATCGACGGCGGAACGGCCAGCGCGACCGCATCGACCTGCTCGAACAGCTCCTCGACGCTGCCCGCGGTGTTCGCGCAGTGGGTCTCCGCAAGCGCTTGCGCCGCCTCCGGCCGCCGCGCCCAGACCGCGGTCAGTGCCGTGCCGGGGTGGTCCGCGAGGCCCGGTGCGTGCACCGTCTTCGCCCACGGGCCGGCGCCGATCAGGCCGACGCGCAGCTGTCCGTCCGCGATGAGCTGTCCCACGGCCCGCAGTCTAGGTGTGTCGCTCGTCGCGCCGGAACCGCACCTTCGACGGGTGCTCGCCTGGCTAAAGTTCCTGCATGATCGCCTCCCGGTTCGCCGTCGTCTGCGCACTCCTGTTCGGCGCCGCCTTCGTGGGCGCCGCGCCCGCGTCGGCGGCGGGCACGGACGGGACCTGCCCGGAGGGCGGCGGCGTCACGGTGGTCGTCGACTTCGGCGACCTGGGCCCGCAGCCGCTGGTCCGCTGCGCACCCGGCACGCCGGCGAACGGCA
>NZ_JAAGNB010001854.1:0-1048 GCF_010550475.1 Amycolatopsis sp. SID8362 | reverse complement strand
CGGCCGCCCGCACGCGCGCCCGGAAGGCCTCGCGGCGACGGTCGCGGAAGCCCGCGACGCGGCCCGCCTCGCCGCGACCCGGCCGGAAACCGGGCACTTCCTGCACGTCGACCAGCTCGGCATGGCCCAGCTGCTGCTCGAGTGGACCCGCACGGACACGTTCGAGCCGGCCGCGCGGGCGCTGATCGCCCCGCTGCTGGAGGCCCCGGGCGACCTGGTCCGCACCCTGGCGGCCTACCTGGACGCGGAGTCGTCCCTCGCCGAGACGGCCACGGTGCTGGGCGTGCACCGCAACACCGTGGCCGCGCGGGTGGCGCGGATTTCGCAGCTGCTCGGCGTGGACCTGTCCCGCCCGGACGAGCGGCTGGCCCTGCACCTCGCGTCCCGGGCGGTCACGCTCGACTAGCTGTCATCCCCGCCGGTGACGTTGCCGATGCTGGCGGGCACGCCCTTGATCATGTCGACGACGGTCTTGCCCGCCAGGCCCGACTTGCCGAACCACGGGTCGGTCATGACCTTGATGGCCGACTCGAACTTTTCGGCGCCTTCCTTGCCGAAGAGCTTGCCCAGTTCGTGCACGGAGAAGTTGGAGATCTTGTCGAACTTCTGCATGATTTCGGGGGTTACTCCGTCCACTTGGGACAGTTTGTTCTTGATGACGTCGGTCATCTGGTCGGTGAACGGCTTGTGCGGCTTGGGATCCGGGGCCGGGGTGGAGTCCGGTTTGGGCTCGGGCTTGGGTTCCGGGGTGGCGGAGGATGAGGACGGCGCGGGCTCGGGCTTCGGGTCGGGCTTGGGGTCCGGCTTCGGTTCCGGGGTGGTGTCCGGCTTGGGTTCGGGTTTCGGCTCGGGGGTCGCCGACGAGGGGGTGGTGTCTGGCTTGGGCTCGGGTGTGGTGTCCGGTTTGGGTTCGGGCTTGGGCTCTGGCGTGGCCGAGGAAGAGGACGGTGCGGGCTCGGGCTTCGGGTCGGGCTTGGGGTCCGGCTTCGGTTCCGGGGTGGTGTCCGGCTTGGGTTCGGGTTTCGGCTCGGGGGTCGCCGACGAGGGG
>NZ_JAAGNB010001796.1:0-1178 GCF_010550475.1 Amycolatopsis sp. SID8362 | reverse complement strand
GTCCGCGAGACGGCCGCGTGGCAGTTCCTGGTCGTCGACGACGAGGGCCGCCCGGCGGGCGTGCTGCGCCGGGACGACCTGCGGGCCGCGCTGAACCGCCGCACCCGCTGACGCCGCGGCACGGGCGGCCTGCGAAGATCTGTCGTCGGCCATTCGGGGTACAGGAGGAAGTGTTGTCGGTCAGCGGACCGTTTCGCGCGGGTGATCGGGTGCAGTTGACCGACTCGAAGGGGCGCCACTACACCCTGACGCTGGCCGACGGCGGTGAGTACCACACGCACCGCGGCGGCCTCGCCCACGACGACCTGATCGGCCGTCCCGAAGGGTCGGTCGTGACGTCCGCGGGCGGGTCGACCTACCTCGCGTTGCGTCCCCTCCTGCCGGACTACGTGCTCTCGATGCCGCGCGGCGCGCAGGTGATCTACCCGAAGGACACCGCGCAGATCGTCATGTGGGGCGACATCTTCCCGGGCGCGCGCGTCCTCGAGGCGGGCGCCGGCTCGGGCGCGCTGACGTGCTCGCTGCTGCGCGCGGTCGGCCCGGCCGGGAGCGTGCAGTCCTACGAGATCCGCGACGACCACGCGGTGCACGCCGAGCAGAACGTCGTGAAGTTCTTCGGCGAGAAGCCGGCCAACTGGACGCTCACCGTCGCCGACCTGGCCTCGCACGAGGGTGAGGTCGACCGGGTCGTGCTGGACATGCTGGCCCCGTGGGAGCAGCTGCCGAACGTGGCGGCCCACCTCGTCCCGGGCGGCGTGCTGACGGTCTACGTCGCGACCGTGACGCAGCTTTCGCGGGTCACCGAGTCGCTGCGCGAGCAGCAGTGCTGGACCGAGCCCGAGTCGTGGGAAACGCTGATGCGCCCCTGGCACGTCGTCGGTCTCGCGGTGCGCCCGGACCACCGGATGGTCGCGCACACGGCGTTCCTGCTCACCGCGCGGCGCCTGGCCGACGGAACCGTGTCACCGCGCGTGTCGCGCCGCCCGGCCAAGGGCAAGGGCTAACCCGGCACGCACCAGCGGCCGTTCTCCTTGTGCAGGGGGAACGGCGTCTCCTTGGTGCCGCCCACACCTTCGACGTGCACCTTCGCGGTGGCGGACTCGCCGCGCACCTCCGGGGGCCCCGCCAGGCGCGCCGTCACCGGGCCGGCCGCGTCCCACGTCCGCTGCAGCCCGGCC
>NZ_JAAGNB010001749.1:0-693 GCF_010550475.1 Amycolatopsis sp. SID8362 | reverse complement strand
CCGGGCTGCCCGGGCCGTGGCTGCCGAGCCAGCCGGTGCCGACCGGGGTGACCGGCGTCGACCCGCTCGTCGACCAGACGGCGGGCGCGCTGCTGCTCGACCCGCCCGCCGCGGACCCGCGGTACCGGCTCACCTGGTCGTCGCCGGACGTCGACGCCGCCCGGCTCGAGGGCGCGGAGGTCGACCCGAAAGCCGAAGGCGGACTTGGTGAACTCGGCCAGGTACCGCCGGACGTCGAGCAGCTGGCCAGGGACGCCGTGCGCGGCCTGCGCCCGACGTTCCAGTCGGCGTTGCAGCTCGAACGGTTCCTCAGCACCAACTACCAGGTCGCCGTCGGCACCGACCTGCCGACCGGGCACGGCTGGCCGCAGCTGCGGCGCTTCCTGCTCGACACGCGGCGCGGCACGAGCGAGCAGTTCGCCGCGTCCTACGTCGCCCTCGCCCGGCTGACCGGCATCCCGGCGCGGCTGGTGGTCGGCTTCAGCGGATCGTCCGAAGTGGACGGTGACTACCGGGTCGTGCGCAACCGCGACGTCCTGGCGTGGCCCGAGGTGGCCGTCGACGGCGTCGGCTGGGTCCCGCTCGACCCGACGGCGTCCGCGGCCAAGACCGGCCAGCAGACCGGCCTCGCGAAGGCGACCGCGCTGGCCCGCCAGCAGCTGCCGCCGGAGCAGCAGCTGCGGCCGCCGCAGC
>NZ_JAAGNB010001694.1:0-1136 GCF_010550475.1 Amycolatopsis sp. SID8362 | reverse complement strand
GCCCCCCGCGCGTTACGCGGGCCTGCCGGTGGGGCCGGCTCGGGCGCGGGCTGCCGGGCCCGGTAGGCCGGCGAGGCCGCCCGTTGGGGACTGGACCTCGATCAGCGCGTCGAGGCGTTGCCAGCGGCAGGTCAGGAGCTTCACTCCCATCCGGTCGGTGACCCACCGGGCGCGTTCGCAGGCCTGCGCGGGGCCTTCCGCCGCGTGGGAGGCCGCTGCCAGGGCTCCCAGGTCGGCTGCCGCCTCGGCTCGGTGGCGGGCGATCGTGGCCGCTCCCAGCCAGATGCCGAGGGTGGCCACGCTCGTCAACGCGGCGACGGCCAGCGCTGTCCAGATCGTGGCCGCTCCCCGGTCCGAACGCGGGTCAGCCATCTTCGGTCCCGGTGCCCGGCTCGGCCACCGCGTAGGCCGTCGCGTTGAGGTGGACCGCCGGGAGCAGGCCGCCGGCGGGCTGGGCTGTCACCTTCACCGTTATCGCGTCGCCTGCTTGCTCGACAGTGAGCTTCGCGTCCGTCGGGGCGATCCGGTGGACGGCCGCCGCTGCCAGCTCGGGTTGGCCCCGCGACAGGAGTCTTGCCGCTTCGCGGGCCGCGTCGGTGCAGCGCAGCTGGCTCGTCAGGGCCGTCAGGGCCGCTACCAACAGCACCGTTGTCACCGTCAGGCCGGCCAAGCCGAGGGCCGCTTCGACCGTCACCGCACCTTCGTCGCGGCGGGTCATGACGGCACCGTCAAGGCCTTCATCACCAGGTTCGTCAGCCACGAGACCACCGAGTCGCCGGTGAGCAGGGTGTAGAGGACGGCCGCGAACGCCGCGACGGCCACGGTGACGATCGCGTACTCGACGGTCGTGGAGCCTTCGTCCGAGCGGAGGCGGCGCTTGAACGCGCGCATGGGTTCTTCCCTTCGGTACTGGTTGGTCAGAAGAGGGGACCGAGGTGGCCGGCCAGGCCGAGGACGACCGGCAGCACGCCCAGGCAGAAGAAGGCCGGCAGGAAACACACGCCGACCGGCAGGGCGAGCGCCACCCCGGCCCGTTCGGCGCGTTCCTCCGCTGCCGCGGCCAGGTCGTCGCGGAAGCGGACGGCGAGGTCGGCGGCCGCCGCGGCGAAGGCCGCGCCGGAGCGGGACGTCCGGGT
>NZ_JAAGNB010001637.1:0-1143 GCF_010550475.1 Amycolatopsis sp. SID8362 | reverse complement strand
GAGCACGGACGCGCCGAGGTGCGCCGAGATCTCGCGGCGCAGCACCGGCCGGTCGCGCGACACCGCGCCGACCGCGACGAGCGCGAGCCCGAGGGCGAGGCCGAGGGCGAACCCGATGCCGGCGTTGGTCGCGGTGGTCTTGAGGAACGCCTTCGGCAGCGCGCGGGGCGCGTCGACGATCTGCGTGCCCGCGGCGACCTGCGGGCTGCCGATGCCGGCCTGCTGGGCGCGGGAGTCGAAGTCCGACACCTGCGACGCGAGGGCGGCCCGGCGGCCGTAGAGGCCTTCGAGGGTGCTGGCGTTCGCGTTGCGGCCCTTGCCGGTCTCGTCGGCGATCTGCTGGTCGACCTTGGCCAGCTCGTCCTGGGCGTTCTTGCGCTGGTCGAGGATGGCCTTGGACTGCGCGGCGGCCGCCGCCTGGCTGCGCTGGACGTGGTCGGCGATGAACGTGTCGGCCAGCGCCTGCGCCTGCGCCACGGCCTCTTCGTTGCTCTTGGCCTTGACGGTGATCTGCAGGACGTTGTTCGTCAGGCCCAGTCCCGCGTAGTTCTTCATGAACTCTTCGGGCGCTTCGGTGCTGTTGAGCTTCTTCAGCGCGCCTTGGGCGATCTGCGTGGTCTGCAGCACGGCGACGTCGGTGCGCATGAGCGTGCCGCTGTCGGTCGGCGAGTCGTCCTGGTGGACGACGATCACCTTGGCGACCGCGGTCGGCGGCGCCGGCAGCACGATCGCGACCGCCGCGCCGGCGATCAGCCCGAGCAGCGCGGTGGCCAGCCAGAAGCGCTTGCGGCGGCGGATCGCGACGAAGAGGCGCTGGAGGTCGACCAGCGGCGCGGCCGGGGTCTCGGAGGTAGTCGTCACGCCGAACCTGCCAGGGCTTTCTCGGGGGCTTCCGCCGCGGGTTCGGGCTTTTTCTCCGGCTCGGCCGGTCGGACGGGGTGGGTCAGGACGGCGCCGACGAGCTCCTGGCCGGCGTCGGCGCAGGCCTCGGCGAGCCGGACGAGGTCCCACGCGGTGCGGGTGCCGGCGCCGAGGACCACCAGCACGCCGGAGTCGGGACCGGCGTCCGGCACGGTCGGCCGCGCGGGCGAGTACTCGAAGACGCGCAGCGGCACGGACAGCCGGTCGGCCAGCGCGGCGAGC
>NZ_JAAGNB010001589.1:0-1995 GCF_010550475.1 Amycolatopsis sp. SID8362 | reverse complement strand
GAGCCCGGCGTCGACGCGGTCCTCGATCGCGGCCAGCCGCAGCTCGGCCAGCCGGGCCGCGCGCGGCGGGTCGGCGAGCCCGTCGAGCGCGGGACCCCGCCAGAGCGCGAGCGCTTCGGTGAAGAGCGCGAGTTTCGCTTCCGGCTCGGCGGTTTCCCGCGCCCGCGCGGTGAGCCGCTCGAAGCGGTGGAGGTCGACGTCCTGCGGGTCGACGGCCAGCCGGTACCCGGCGGGGCTGAACTCGACGAGCCCGTCCGGCGCGCCACCGTCCTTGAGCCGCTTGCGCAGGCGCGAGACCTGGGACTGCAGCGCCTCGGCGGCGCCCTCGGGCGGGTGGTCGCCGTGCAGCCCGTCGATCAGCCGATCGGCCCCGACGACCCGCCCGGCGTCGAGCGCCAGCAGGGCGAGCAGCCCACGCAGTTGCGGCCCGCCGAGCGCGACGGGCGTCCCATCGGGACGGCGGGCTTCGACCGGCCCGAGGATGGCGAACTGCACACCGCCGATTCTGGCCTACGCACGCCGGTCGTGAGTGGCGAGTCGGGTTAGAACCCTACTTGCCACTCACGACCCGGTTCACGGGCGCAGGCTCCGGAAGAACGCGCGGATGTCGGCCACGAGCAGCTCCGGCTCTTCCAGCGCGGCGAAGTGGCCGCCGGCGGCGAACTCCGACCAGTGCGCGATCTTCTCCTCCGGGTCCATGATCCGCCGGACCACCGGCGAGGAGTTGAACACCGCCCAGCCCGCCGGGACGTCCGACGGCGCCAGCCAGCCGTGCCCGGAATGCGCGGCCTCGTACAGGAACCGGGCCGCGGACGCGCCGCTGCGAGTGAACCAGTAGAGGCTCACGTTGGTCAGCAGCCGGTCGCGGTCGACGCCGTCGCCGGTCCACGCCTGGAACTTCTCGGCGATCCAAGCCAGCTGGCCGACCGGGGAGTCGGTGAGCGCGGCCGCGATCGTCTCGGGCTTGTGGGACTGGAGGTCCAGGTAGCCGCGCCCGGCCTGCCACGCCGCGCGCGCGGCGTCCAATTCGGACTGTTCGGCGGGCGACAGGTTCTCCGGCAAGGGAAGCTGCTCCCCCGCCAGCGCGATCGTCCCGCGGTCGCTGCTGACGTGCGTGCCGATGACGCGCTCCGGGTACAACGCGGCGAGCCGCCCGGTCACGCCGGCGCCGATGTCGCCGCCCTGCGCGGCGAAGCGGTCGTAGCCCAGGCGCGTCATCAGCTCCGCGAACGCGTCCGTCGTCCTGGCCAGCTCCCAGCCGGGGCCGCTCAGCGGCGTCGAGAACCCGAACCCGGGCAGCGACGGGACGACGACGTGGAAGGCGTCCGGCCCGTCGTCGGCGAGCGGACCGATGACGTCGAGGAACTCGGTGAACGAGCTGGGGTAGCCGTGGGTGAGCAGCAGCGGCACCGCGTCGGCCCGCGGCGAGCGGACGTGCAGGAAGTGGATGACCTGCCCGTCGATCTCGGTCGTGAACTGCGGGAACGCGTTGAGCGCCGCTTCCTGCGCACGCCAGTCGAAGCCGTCGCGCCAGTACCCGGCCAGCTCTCGGACGGCCTCGGTGGGCATGCCGCGGGACCAGTCCGGCTCGTCGCCGGGCACGGGGCCGGCGAACCGGGCGGTGGCCAGGCGGTGGTGCAGGTCGGCCAGCTCGGCCTGCGGGACGTCGATGCGGAAGGTGCGGATTTCGTTCGTCATGGGCAGCACGCTATGAGCCATTGCGGAAGACTTCCTTCCGCAATTCGTGCGAGACTCGGAAAATGTTGCAGACCTCCGCCCGCCTGCTCCGGCTCCTGTCGCTGCTCGAGACCCGGCGCGACTGGACCGGCGCCGACCTGGCCGAGCGGCTCGGCGTCAGCGCGCGCACCGTCCGCACCGACGTCGGCAAGCTGCGCGAACTCGGCTACCCGGTCGAAGCCGCCCCCGGCGTCCAGGGCGGCTACCGGCTCGGCGCCGGCGCGCAGCTGCCGCCGTTGCTGCTGGACGACGACGAAG
>NZ_JAAGNB010001544.1:0-394 GCF_010550475.1 Amycolatopsis sp. SID8362 | reverse complement strand
CGGCTCGGCTACAGCGTCCGGCAGGTCGAGCGCCAGGTGTTCGCCGAGCTCGGCGCCGGCCCGCTGGCACTGGCGCGGGCCCAGCGCGCGCAGACCGCGCGGACGCTGATCGAGACGACCGCCCTGCCGATGACCGAGCTGGCGCTGGCCTCGGGGTTCGGCAGCATCCGGACGTTCAACGACACCGTGCGCGAGGTGTTCGCACTTTCGCCGACCGAACTGCGGCAGCGCGCCAAGGGCAAGCCCGCGGCCGCCGGCGCGCTCGTGCTGCGGCTGCCGTACCGCAAGCCGCTGTGCCCCGACAACCTGTTCGGGCACCTGGTGGCGACCGGCGTGCCGGGCGTGGAGGAGTGGCGCGACGGCGCCTACCGCCGGACGCTGCGGCTCCCGCACG
>NZ_JAAGNB010001496.1:0-617 GCF_010550475.1 Amycolatopsis sp. SID8362 | reverse complement strand
CCAGCAGCGACCGCACGCGCGGGGCGGTGCGCAGCGCGAACGGCGTCGGGGCCATCCCGCGCCCGGCGCGCACCAGGATCGGGTCGTTCATCGCCCGCCGCAGGCGGCCCAGCGCGCGGCTCGTCGCCGGGATGGACAGGTTCAGGCGCTCGGCCGCGGCCGTGACGCTCCCTTCCCGCAGCAGCGCGTCGAACACGCGCAGGAGGTTCAGGTCCATGGTTGCACTGTACGCAAACCTGCCTTGACGAAGTTGCGTGGCACGCCACCCCATGACGTCCTTAGCGTCGGCCGCATGGAGTTCAAGAAACTGGTCGCCCTGATGTGCGCGTGCGTCGTGCTCGTCGTCGGGATGGTCGCGGCGGTCAACCTCGCCGTCCCGATGCTCGCCGCGAGCGCGCTGCACCCGTCCGCGTCCGCGCTGGTCTGGATCGTCGACAGCTACGTCGTCGTGTTCGCCTGCCTGGTGATCCCCGGTGGCGCCGCGGGCGACCGGTTCGGCCGCAAGGGCGTCCTGCTGGCGGGCCTCGGCCTCTTCGCGGCGGGCGCGCTGGTGTCGGCGCTGGCCCCGGACGTCGTCGTGCTGCTCGCCGGCCGGGCGCTCACCGGCGTCGGCGCGG
>NZ_JAAGNB010001450.1:0-645 GCF_010550475.1 Amycolatopsis sp. SID8362 | reverse complement strand
CACCCGCGCGCGGCGAGGTCCAGGGCGAACAACTCCTCCTCGCCCCCGAGCCACATCCGCGGGGAGAAGCCGCCGACCTCGCGGAACGCGCGGACGCGGACCGCGGTCAGCCCGGCCATGATGCCCAGCAGCGCCGGGCCGGGCAGCCACGGCGGGCCCGGCACCGGCGACTCGCGCAGCTCCGGCGTGATCGGGTCCTCGGCCAGGTCCGGCTCGACCAGGCACCGGCCGGTCACCGAACCGAGGCCCGGGTGGGCGTCCAGGAGGTCCGCGGCGCGGGTGAGGGCGCCCGGCTGCCAGGTCGTGTCGTCGTCGCAGAAGGCGACGTACGGCGTCGTCACCTCCTCGACGGCGACGTTCCGGGCCACCGCGCCGAGGTTCTCCGCCAGCCGGAACAGCCGGACGCCGGGGAACTCCCGCGCGACCATGTCGGCCGTGCCGTCCGCGGAGCCGTTGTCCGCGACGAGGATCGGCGCCGCGTCCGGCAGGGACGTCATGTGCCGCAACGTTTCCCGCAGCTGCTCGCGGCGGTCGCAGGTGATGATCACGACCGAGATTCGCGCCATTCGGCGGTCCTTTCCAGGGTCCGGGCCTGCTGTTCGACGTGGGCGGGCAGCACGCGGCGGGAGCCCAGCGCCCGCGGCA
>NZ_JAAGNB010001398.1:0-1026 GCF_010550475.1 Amycolatopsis sp. SID8362 | reverse complement strand
CTTTGCGGGCCATCACCACAGCCACCCCGCCGAAGCCGCCGGCCGACGTCGCCCCGGCGGGCGTGGCCGAGCCGGCCGCCGATCCCGGTGAGCTGCTGGCGGGTCTCGAGCGGGACGCCGAGTCGATCGCGCGGCTCAAGAAGAGCGCGAGCGGCTTCGCCAAGGAACTCCGCCGCGCCGACCTGGCCGACGCCGCCCGGCGCGCCCAGGCCCACGCCGATCACGCCGTGCTGACGGACATCGCGAAACGCCTCGAGCAGGTCCGCGTCGAGCGCCTCGGCGAATTGCAGAAGTTCAAGGGGAAGCAGATCGCCGAGCAGTTCGACACGCGCGTCGAACGCTGCGAAAAGGCGCTGCAGCAGCCGATCGGGCTGAACGCGCACCTGAGCACGGTCCGGCGAAGGCTGCGTTCTCATGACGGACAGCCCGCCACGGTGGTGCCCCCGTCCGCCGGTGTCGCGGCGATCGACGCCGAACTCGGGTCCTTCGCGCCGAGCACCGCGCAGGTCGCTCCGCCGCCGCCACCACGTCGTGAACCGGCCCCGGAAGATCCCCGGGCACAGGTCGCGGTCGCCGTGGCCGAGGTCGAAAACGCGTTGGCGGACAACGCTCACCACGCCTGGCAGTCACTCGACGCCTACCCGTCCGACCTGCGGGGCCGGGCCGCGCTCGTGCTGCTGCGGTCCTACGTCAACGGCCGGCTCGCCGAGTCCTGGCACCGGATGGGCGCGCACACGGCGGCACGACGGCACTGGCAGGCGATGCTCGCCGAGAACCCGTTGGCCACCGCGGTGCTGCACAACCTCGCGGTCGCGCACACGGCCGCCGGCGACGTGGCCGCGGCGACCCAGACGTGGAGCCGCTACCTCGAAGCGCTCTACGCGGAAGCGCTGCTCGCGGGCACGCCGTCGCGGGGCGCCGCCGAACGGGCCGAGATCCACCGCGTGCTGGCCGGGTCCTTCGGCACCGCGGCGTTGTGCGGCCGGCCCGCCGACGACGGGCCCAACCCACCGCCGCGCGGGATCC
>NZ_JAAGNB010001352.1:0-266 GCF_010550475.1 Amycolatopsis sp. SID8362 | reverse complement strand
TGGCGGCGGCCGTACTCGGCCACGGCTCGGCCGACACCATCGACCCCGCGAAGGGCTTCAGCGAGCTGGGTTTCGACTCGCTGACCGCGGTCGAGATGCGCAACCGCCTGAACTACGCCACCGGGCTGAACCTGCCGTCCACAGTGGTCTTCGATCACCCGACGTCGCTGGCGATGAGCGCGTACCTGCGCGAGCGGCTCGGCGCGGCCGCGGTCCCGTCGGTGCTCGGCGAGCTCGCCCGGCTCGAAGGCGCGGCGGCCGGCGCG
>NZ_JAAGNB010001299.1:0-1001 GCF_010550475.1 Amycolatopsis sp. SID8362 | reverse complement strand
CGCCCTCGGCGATGCGCTCGCCGCGAGCTTCCCGGCCCGCCACTCCAAGCCGCGCACCCGAAGCGCCCGGCCGCGGGCGGGCCGCACCTCGGCAGTACCCCGCGCCGCTCGATAAGCTCGAACCGATCGTGCCCTGGATCCGTGTGTTCCGGGGGAGGCCGGGAGGTCGTCGTGACCGACGCAGGAGAGCTGATCGCCGGGCGGTACCGGCTGGCCGAACGGGTCGGCCAAGGTGCCATGGGTGTCGTCTGGCGGGCGCGTGACGAGCGGCTCGACCGGGTCGTCGCGGTCAAGCAGCTGGACTACGACGCCGCCATCGGGCAGGCCGCCGGGGAAGAGGCGGCCCAGCGTGCCCTGCGTGAAGCCCGGCTCACCGCGCGCCTGCGGCACCCGCACGCCATCACCGTGCACGACGTCGTCGAGCAGGACGGCGAGCCGTACCTGGTCATGGAGTACCTGCCCTCGCGGAGCCTGGCCGAGATCCTGCTCGACCGCGAAAGCCTGCCCGCCGGCGACGTCGCGCGCATCGGCAGGCAAGCCGCGTCGGCGCTCGCCGCGGCGCACGCCGAGGGGATCGTGCACCGGGACGTCACGCCCGGCAACGTCCTCATCGGCGAGGACGGCGTCGCCAAGATCGCCGACTTCGGCATCTCCCGGGCGACCGGCGAAGGCACGGTGACCGGCGGCGGGTTCATCGCGGGCACCCCCGCCTACCTCTCCCCCGAGGTTGCCAACGGCCGCGAAGCCGGCTTCCCCGCCGACGTCTTCTCCCTCGGCTCGACGCTCTACCGCGCGCTGGAAGGCACGCCCCCGTTCGGCACCGACGACAACGCGATCGCCCTGCTCCTGCGCGTCGCCCGCGAGGACGTCACGCCGCCCCGGCACGACGGGCCGCTCGCCGAGGTGCTCACCCGGATGCTCCAGCGCGACCCGGCCGCGCGCCCCTCGATGGCCGAGGTCCAGCAGCTGTTCGAGGCGGTCGCCGACGGCCGCCCGCTGCC
>NZ_JAAGNB010001246.1:0-811 GCF_010550475.1 Amycolatopsis sp. SID8362 | reverse complement strand
GACGCACCGAAGGCCACCTTGGGGCGCTCGGGCGAGAGCCCGGTGGTCAGGCGAGGGTCGGGGTGACCTCGGCGAAGGTGTCCGCTGCCGCGAGGTCGAAGTCGCCGTGGTCGCTGCCGAGACCTTGCGCCACCAGCGCGGCCGCCGCGCTGCCGAGCACCGCCGCGTCGCGCAACGAACGGCCCAGGCCCAGGCCGCGCAGGAACCCCGCCGAGAACGCGTCGCCGCAGCCGGTCGTGTCCACCACCGGCACGTCGAACGCGGGCACCGCGATGGTCTCCGCCGCCGTCACCACCAACGCGCCGCGCGCGCCCCGGGTGACCGCCACGCCGCCGACTCCCGCGTCGAGCAGCGCGTGGGCGCCGGCTTCGAGGGTGGCCGCCTTCGTCAAGCCCAGCAGCTGTTCCTCGTTCGGCAGCAGGTAGTCCAAAGCGGACAGTGCGGGCGCGAGCCAGGCCAGGACGCCGGGGTCGCCGGGGGCGAGCAGGTCGGCCGACGTCACCACGCCCGCCGCGCGCGCCGGGGCGAGGATCTTCGCCGCCTTCTCGCCGCCCATCAGCTCCGGGCCGCCCAGGTGCAGGTGGGTCGCGCGGGCGATCTCCGGCACCGGGGCGTCCGACGGCTCGTAGGTCAGGTTCGCGCCGGGGACGTGGAACGCGGGCCTGCTGCCGTCGGCGCGGATCGGCAGCACCGACGCCGACGTCTGCACTCCGTCGCGGCGCACGACCAGGGACGTGTCGACGCCGTGGCGGGCGAGCATCGCCAGCAGCAGGTCGCCGACCGGGTCGGTGCCGATCGCGCCCGCCGTGCG
>NZ_JAAGNB010001191.1:0-915 GCF_010550475.1 Amycolatopsis sp. SID8362 | reverse complement strand
TTCGAGCGCGCGGCCTGCCGGCGCACCGGCCCGGGCTGCCTCGGCGTGGTCTACCGCGCGGCCACCCCCGACACCGCCGGGCTGGTGGCCGGGCGCGGACGGCTCGTCCGCGAAATCCAGCCCGCCCTGGTGCTGGAGAACACCTTCGGCGACCTCGACGACTGGCTCGCGTCGCTGAGCCGCAACCGGCGCTCGAGCCTGCGCGGCCAGATCCGCAAAATCGCCGCTGACCCGGGGATCGTCGTCCGCGAGGGCACCGCGCGGGACGACCTCGATCCCGAAGAGCTGGCCGCGATGCTGCGGGCGCACCGCGAAACCAAGGGGCCGGTGAAGTTCGACCAGCGCGGCCCGGTCACGGCCGAGTACCTCGGCGAGCTGGTCCGCCGCCCCGACGTCGTCACCACGACCTACCACGACGCCGAGGGGCGCCTGCTCGCCTTCACCGACCTGCTCGACCACCCGGTGATGCCCCTGCACCAGCACTGGGCCGCGCTGCCGCCGGGCGACGGCCGGCCGAAACACCTCTACTTCGACGTCGTCGTGCGGGGAGTGCGGCACATGATCGAGAACAACCGGAAGTTCCTGTCGCTGGGCCGCGGGGTCACCGACCTCAAGGCGTCGCTGGGGTTCAGCCCGAGCCCGATGACCGGCGTGGTCGTGCCGAGGCCGGTGACGCGGTGGTGATCGACGTGCTCGACCCGCGCCACGACGCGGAACCGGCGTACTGGACGGCGTTGCGCGAGCGGGCCGGCTTGCGCGCGGACTGGAGCTGGCCGGTGCTCGCCACCCAGGCGTGGGCGGCGCGGACCCTGCAACCGGTGACCGTGCTGCGCGAGGGTGGCGAGCCGTGCGGCGTGGTCAGCGCCGCGTGGGTCACCGGCCGGACGCGGCGGAACCGGTTCGCCGGTCCCGGTC
>NZ_JAAGNB010001142.1:0-514 GCF_010550475.1 Amycolatopsis sp. SID8362 | reverse complement strand
CGCGATGTCGAGCACCCGCAGCGTCACCGGCTCCGCGCCGGACAGCGGGCGGCCCGCGCTCACCTCCGCGCCGGCCGGGCCGAGCGCGGCCGACAGCTCGCGGTCGACCGAGCCGATGAGCAGCGGCGAGAGGTTCGACGCGGCCAGCGCGGCCAGCCCGAGCAGGCAGGCCAGGGTGATCGTCGCGGCCAGCAGGGTGATCCGGACCTGCAGGGACCGGCCCCGCCACCAGGAGCTCACGGGGTGATGACCTCGTCGAGCTGCGCGTCGGAGGCCAGGTAGCCGTGCCCGCGGACGGTCCGCAGCAACGCGCCGGCGCCGACCGCGTCCAACTTACGTCGTACGTATCCGACGTAGACCTCGACGAGGTTGCGCGTCACGGCCTGCTCCTCGCCCCAGACCGCGCGCAGCAGCTCGTCCTTCGTGACGACCGTGCCGGCGCGCCCGACGAGCACTTCGAGCAGCGCGAACTCCCGCGGGCTCAGCCCGACCTCCGCGCCGTTCCAGTGCACCT
>NZ_JAAGNB010001090.1:0-2608 GCF_010550475.1 Amycolatopsis sp. SID8362 | reverse complement strand
GTGCGCGCCCAGCGCGCCCGTGCCGCCGGTGATCAGGACCGTGCCGCGCGGCTTCCACCGCTCGGCCGGCGGGGTGAAGGGAGCGCGGACCAGGCGCCGGGCCAGCAGCCCGGACGGGCAGATCGCGACCTGGTCCTCGTCGTCCACACCGGACAGTGCGGCGGCGATCAGGCTCGCGGTCGTGGCGTCCGGTTCGGCGGGCAGGTCGAGCAGCCCACCCCAGATCCCGGGCAGTTCCAGGCCGATCACGCGGCCCAGGCCCCACGTCATGGCCTGCGCCGGGCGAAGGTCGGTACCACCGCGGGTGAGCAGCCACAACGGCGTCTCGCTCGCGGCCATGGCCTGGGCCAGCGCGAGGTTCGCGGTCGCTCCGGCAGGCAGGAAGTCCGCTTCGGGCGACGGGGTTTCGTCGAGCGCGAGCAGCGAGACGACGCCGGTGAAGCCCTCCGCGTCCGTGAACTCGGAGACGACCACGGGCTCGGCACCGTGCGCGGCCAAGGCGCCCGGGACGCCGCAGTCGTCGTGTCCGTCCGGGACGACGACGAGCCAGCGGCCGGACAGTTCCGGAGTGGACGGTGCGGCGACGGGCTTCCACTCGACCCGGTAGCGCCACGAGTCCACTTCGGACGCTGCACGGGCCCGCTCACGCCAGCGGGTCAGCGCGGGCAGGACTTCGGCCAGCGTGCTGCCCGGCGCCACGTCGAGGGTGCCGGCGACGGCGTCGAGGTCGAGACCGTCGACGGCGGCCCAGAAAGCGGCGTCCACCGGGTCCGCGGCCGACTCCGGCGCGACGCCCGCGTCGAGCCAGTAGCGGCGGCGCTGGAAGGCGTAGGTGGGCAGGTCGACGCGGTGGGCGCCGGGGAACGCGGGCGTCCAGTCCACGGCGACCCCGCGCACGTGCGCCTCGCCGAGCGAGCGCAGGAACCGCTCGTACCCGCCATCGTCGCGGCGCAGCGAACCGAGGGCTTCGACGCCGTCGGTCTCGCCGATCGCCATCGTCAGCACCGGGTGCGGCGAGGACTCGACGAACGTGCCGAACCCCTCCGCGGCGAGCGTGGCGACGGCGACGTCGAGCCGGACGGTCTCGCGGAGGTTCGTGTACCAGTACTCGGCGTCCAGCCGGGCGCCGTCGATCCAGGCGCCGGTGACGGTCGAGAAGAACGCGATGTCACCGGTCCGCGGCCGGATCGGGGCCAGCACGTCGAGGAGTTCGCCGCGCAGCTGCTCGACCTGCGCCGAGTGGGACGCGTAGTCGACGGGGATGCGCTTGGCGCGCACGCCGTCCGCCTCGCACGCGGTGATCAGCGCGTCCAGCGCGCCGGGTGTCCCCGAGACGACGACGGCGCCCGGGCCGTTCACCGCCGCGATCGACAGCCCGTCGGTCAGGCGCGCTTCGACGGCCTCCAGCGGCGCCGCGACGGAGACCATGCCGCCGCCACCGGCCAATGCCAGGATCGCCTTGCTGCGCAACGCGACCACCCGGGCACCGTCCTCAAGGGACAGCGCGCCCGACACCACGGCAGCCGCGATCTCGCCCTGCGAGTGTCCCACCACCGCGTCCGGCACCACGCCGAACGACCGCCACAGCTCCGCCAGCGACACCATCACGGCCCACAACGCGGGCTGCACGACGTCGACCCGTGCCAGCGCCGAAGCGTCGGCGAGCACGTCGCGCAGCGTCCAGTCCACAAAGGAGGACAGCGCCGCGGCGCACTCGTCGAGCCGCGCACCGAACACCGGCGACGCCTCGGCCAGCTCCAGTGCCATGCCCGCCCACTGCGAACCCTGCCCGGGGAACACGAGCGCGGTCCGGCCGGTGCCCGCGGTCCCGGTGAGCACGTTCGGGGCCGGAATCCCCTCCGCCAGCGCCGAAAGCCCGGTCAGCAGCGTGTCCCGGCCGCCGGTGACCACCGCGCGGTGCGGGAAGGCGGTCCGGGAGGTTGCCAGTGAGAACGCGACGTCGGCCACGTTGTGCTCGACCTGTCCCCGCAGCGCAAGCGCCTGCGCCTGCAGCGCCTCGGGCGACTTGGCCGACAGCACCCACGGCACCACCGGAGGTTCGGGCGTCGGCTCGACGTCGGCGACGTCGCCCTGCTCGAGGATCACGTGGGCGTTCGTGCCGGAGATGCCGAACGACGAGATCGCCGCCCGGCGCGGCCGCGGCCGCTCCCACGGCCGCGGCTCGTCGAGCAGCCGGACCGCGCCGCTCTCCCAGTCCACGTGGGACGACGGCGTTTCCGCGTGCAGCGTCCGCGGCATCAGCCCGTGCCGCAGCGCCTGCACGGTCTTGATCACCCCGGCGACGCCGGCGGCGGCCTGGCAGTGGCCGATGTTGGACTTGAGCGAGCCGAGCCACAGCGGCTCCTCGCGGTCCTGGCCGTACGTGGCCAGCAGCGCCTGCGCCTCGATCGGGTCGCCCAGCGTGGTGCCGGTGCCGTGCGCCTCCACGAGATCGACGTCCGAAGTGGACAGGCCGGCGTCGGCCAGCGCCGCGCGGATCACGCGCTGCTGGGCCGGTCCGCTGGGCGCGCTGAGTCCGTTCGACGCGCCGTCCTGGTTCAGCGCGCTGCCGCGCAGCACGGCGAGCACCGGGTGCCCGAGGCGCCGC
>NZ_JAAGNB010001042.1:0-661 GCF_010550475.1 Amycolatopsis sp. SID8362 | reverse complement strand
GGCTGCCTGACCGGCGCGCCCGACCGCGCACCGGCGGCTTGGGCGCCGACGACGTCGGTGCACGGGACGCACGTGGCGGGCATCATCGCCGCGGCCGACGACGGGCGCGGCGTGACCGGTGTGGCGCCCGGGGTGCGAGTGGCGTCGGTGAAGGTGATCGACGACCGCGGCTACGCCGACCCCGAAGCCGCCGTGTGCGGGCTGATGTGGGCCGCGTCACGGCACATGCGGCTGACGAACAGCAGCTTCTTCGTGAACCCGTGGACGCTCTCGTGCATCCGCGGCAACGACCGCGGCGTGGTCCACGAAGCACTGGCGCGCGCGGTGGAGTACAGCACGTCGGCGGGCACGCTGAACGTCGCGGCGGCGACGAACGAAGCCGTCGACCTGACACCGTCGGCGCGGTCCGGCTCGCCGGGCGCGGGCAGCGGCTGCGAGGCCCTGCCGGCCGGGCTGCGGGACGTCGTCGCGGTGTCGGCCGTGGGTTCGGACCGGGTGAAGGCGGGCTACAGCTCGTACGGGCTGGGCGTGATCGACGTCACCGCGCCGGGCGGCGAGATGGGCGAGTGCGTCCTGTCGACGGTGCCGGGCGGGTACGCGCCGCTGTGCGGGACGTCGATGGCGGCGCCGCACGTCACCGGCGTGCTGGCGCTGCTGGCCT
>NZ_JAAGNB010001001.1:0-299 GCF_010550475.1 Amycolatopsis sp. SID8362 | reverse complement strand
ACCACCACGCGGCGGCCACTTCGGCGACCTCGGGTTCGGTGAAGGCCGCGAGGTCGACGGTCGCGACGTCGCCGGGCGGCAGCGTCATCGGCGGCCACAGCGGCTGACCGGCCGGGCGCTGCGCGACCACGACGAGCAGGGGCTGTTCCGCGCCCCGGTGCGCCTGGTGGGCCAGCACCCGGACGGAAGCCTCGTCGCAGTGGTGGAAGTCGTCGAGCAGGACGACGACGGGCCCGGCCACGGTCAGGTCGGCGAGCCGGCGGCCCAGCCGCCGCGACAGCACCGGCACCGGCATGCCG
>NZ_JAAGNB010000941.1:0-1281 GCF_010550475.1 Amycolatopsis sp. SID8362 | reverse complement strand
CGAGCGCGTCCCGCACGTGGGCTTCGGCGGGCCGGTTGCCCCAGAGCCGGGCGGCCAGGCAGTGCCAGCACGGGCCCTCGCCGGGAGTGAAGAACGGGCCGAGCCACACCCGCGCCCCGACGGTCTTGGCGAGCAGCCACGGCCGCCCGGACGCCCGGTGCTCGGCGTCCACATCGGACAGATGCTCGGCCAGGTAGTCGTGGCACAGCACGAGGGAGAGGTCGGCGTCTTCGGCCACCGTGAGCCCGGCCGCGCGCAGGACGGCCACCGTCGCGGCATCCGCGCCGCGCACCGCGACCCGGCCGTGCGCGGCTTCGCCGTCCACGGCGTCCCAGTAAGCCGATTCGGCGTCGGAGACCGCGGGCCGCAGACCGATCAGCCCGGCTTCGGCGAGCCGCGTCAGCACCCCGGAGGCCTCGTCGGCGGGGATGCCGTCGGGCAGTTCCCGGCGCAGGGCCGCGAAGTCCCTGGTGCCGTCGAGCAGCGGGACCAGGGACTCCAGGTGCGGCCCGCGCAGGGCTGTCGCGCCTTCTTCGGAGAGCACGTACACCGCGTCGCCGGGCACCACCGCGGTACTGAGGTGCCGCTTGAACCCGACGACCGGCGGGGTGGGTTCGGTCACCTACAAGGGCTGACCGACGGACGAACGGGGTCCGCCACCCAGGTGTAGCACAGCCGCGCCGGGGACCCGGTGGACCGGCTGCCGTCGAGCCGGTCGATCGCCAGCCCGGTCGCTTCCGCCGGGACGACGTCGAACGCCGCAGCGAGCGCGCTTTCGAATTCCTTCACGAGAACCCCCATCGTTTCGGTATCCGCCAGCTTCCACGGTGCCCGGTGGCGGCGCGTCCCGCTAGGGCCGCCCGGCGCAATGGCACTGGTCCGCGGCACGCTGGAAGAATCACCGCGAGCCGAGGCGGTGCAGGCGCAGGGCCAGCTGGATCTCCAGCGCGCGGTCCGGCGCCTGCCAATCCTCCCCCAGCAGCGACGCCACCCGCTCCAGCCGCTGCACCACCGTGTTCACGTGGACGTGCAGGACGTCCTTCGTGCGCGCGAGCTGCGACCCGTTCGCGAAGTACGCCCGCAGCGTCGCCACCAGCTCGGTGCCGCGGCGCCCGTCGTAGTCGAGGACCGGGCCGAGCGTCCGGCGGACGAACGCGTCGAGGTCCGCGCGGTCGCCGAGCAGCTGGCCGAGGAACCCGAGGCCGGCCATCGCCGCGCCTTCGCCGGTCCGGCCGAGTGCGAGCAGGGCGCGGACGCAGCGCGCGGCTTCGGCGTGGGCGT
>NZ_JAAGNB010000896.1:0-469 GCF_010550475.1 Amycolatopsis sp. SID8362 | reverse complement strand
CGCGGACACCGAGGAGGCCGCGCACCGGCTCGCGGCCGTGCTGCACGAGGAGCGCGCCGACCTGCTGCTCGGGTACGACGCCAACGGCGGCTACGGCCACCGCGACCACGTGAAGGTGCACGAAGTCGCGCGGCGGGCCGCCCGGCTGACCGGCACGCGGCTGCTGGAGGCCACGCTGCCGCGCGACTTCGCGCAGCGGTTCGTCCGGGTGGTCCGGGCGCTGCGGATCCCGTTCGACTACGACGCCGAAGCCCTCGAGCACGCCTACAGCCCGGCCTCGGCCGTCACCCACCGCTTCGACGTCCGGCGCTTCGCCGGGCGGAAGCAGGCGGCGCTCGCCGCGCACGTGTCCGACGTCCGCGGCCGCGGGCGGCTCTCGGCGGTGCTGCGGCTGCTGGTGTGGCTGCCGGCGCCGCTGTTCGCGGTGGTGGCGGGCCGCGAGTGGTTCACCGAGGTCACGCCCGCAGGA
>NZ_JAAGNB010000857.1:0-249 GCF_010550475.1 Amycolatopsis sp. SID8362 | reverse complement strand
CCCGCGGCGAGCACGTTCGCCGCCACCACCGCGGCTCCGATCCCGGCTCCGCCCACCACCGGCAGGACCAGGCCCGGACCCGGCGCCGCCAGCGGGATGAGCAGGCCGAACGGGGTCAGGACGAGCAGCACGACAAGCAGGCTCCGCGCACTCCCCCAGCGCCGCGCGAGGCGGACGGCGGCGGCCGCGCCCAGCACCCCGCCGGCTCCCGGTGCCGCCACGAGGACACCCACGGCGCCCGGCGGGATC
>NZ_JAAGNB010000809.1:0-11508 GCF_010550475.1 Amycolatopsis sp. SID8362 | reverse complement strand
CGCGCCGGCCGCGGCGACGGGCGCGGCCGCCGTACCCGCGCCGGTCAGGAGCGCCAACGGCGTCAGCGCCGTCAGCGCCGCGGCCGAGGTAGCCAGGCGCTTCCAGCCGCGCTTCTCCCAGTTCTTCCCGTACGCCTCGCGCGCGACGGTTTCCAGCTCGGTCACGAACGCGGCCGCGGTCGCCGGTCGCCACGCCGGGTCCTTCGCCATGCCGCGCGCGATCAGCGGGCGCAGCGGCTCGGGTACCGCTTCCAGCGGCACCGGCGCTCCCCCGTGCAGCGCGCGCAGCTGCTCGCTGGTGTCCGCCTCGAACGGCCGATGTCCCGTGACGCACTGGTAGAACACGCAGGTGGCCGCGTAGACGTCGGTGGCGGGCAGGCCGGGCTGCCCGGCCCACTGTTCCGGTGCCATATAGGCCGGGGAACCGGCGGTCAGGCCGTTGTGGCCGTCCAAAGTGGCCAGTCCGAAGTCGACCAGCTTCGATTCGCCCTCCCGCGACACCAGCACGTTCCCCGGCTTGTAGTCGCGGTGGACCACACCGACCGCGTGCGCGTCGGCCAGGCCCAGCAGCGAGCCCTTCAGGATCGCCAGCGCGGCCTCGGGTGCCAGCAGGTTCTCCGCCGCCAGCAGCGCGCGCAACGACACGCCGGGCACCGCTTCCATGATCAGCGCGGCACCCCGCGGCGTCTCGGTGAAGTCGAAGAGCCGGACGACGTGCGGGCTCCGCACGCCCGACAGCAGCCACGCCTCCCGCCGGAACCCGTCGGCGATCCGCGCGTCGGCGAGGAACTCCGCGCGCAGGTACTTGATCGCCACCAGCCTTCCCGAGGCCTCGTGCTTGGCCAGCACGACCCGGCCGAAGCCGCCGCTGCCGAGCACGTCCACTTCGGCGTACCCCGGCACCCGCCAGGTGTCGTCCATCGCGGTCACGGCAGGACCGTAGCGGACGGGCTACTCCCTTCGTGGCATTTCACGCAAAAGTGTCACATGCCGCGGACGTCGAAAAGCTCGGTCACCGAGCCGTCGTCGAAGACTTCCTGGATGGCGTCGGCCAGCATCGGCGCGACGGACAGCACGGTGAGGCCCGGGAACCGCTTGCCCGGCGGGAGCGGGACGGTGTCGGTGATGACGACCTCGCCGACGCCGCTGCCGGCGAGCCGGTGCGGGGCGTCGGCGGAGAGGATGCCGTGGGTGGCGGCCGCGATCACCCGCGCCGCACCGTGTTCGCGCAGGAGGCGGCTCGCGCCCGCCATGGTGGCGCCGGTGTCGATCATGTCGTCGACGACGACGCAGACGCGGCCGCGCACGTCGCCGACGATCTCGGTGCCGCGGCCGTGCTGCAGGGAGTCGCGGTGCTGGACGAACGCGATGGGCCGGCCGCCGAGCAGCTCGGCCCAGGTCTCGGCGAGGCGGACCCGGCCGGAGTCGGGGGCCACGACGGTGAGGTCCGCGTCCGGGTGGGCCGCGCGGACGTGGCGGGCGAGCAGGGGCTGGGCCCGCAGGTGGTCGACCGGTCCGTCGAAGAACCCCTGGATCTGCGCGGTGTGCAGGTCGACGGTCATGAGGCGGTCGGCGCCGGCGGTGGCCAGCAGGTCGGCGACCAGCCGGGCGGAGATGGGCTCCCGCCCGCGGTGCTTCTTGTCCTGGCGGCCGTAGGGGTAGAACGGCCAGATCACCGTGATGCGCTTGGCGCTGGCGCGTTTGAGCGCGTCGAGCATGATCAGGCTTTCCAGCAGCCACGTGTTGATCGGGTCGGTCGGGGTCTGGAGGACGAAGACGTCGCTGCCGCGGACCGACGTGCCGAAGCGGACGAAGACCTCGCCGTTGGCGAACGCGTGCGCGGTCCGGGGTGCGATCGTCGTGCCCAGGCGCGCGGCGACGGCGTCGGCCAGTCCGGGGTGGGAGCCGCCGGCGGCGAGCATGAGCCGTTTGGTCACGCCGCCCTCGCGCCGGATCGCCGGGACGCTGGCTGTCACAGGTGTCTTCTCCCTCTCGCGCTGCGGTCAGGTCGTGTTCTGCCGGGCGCGGAAACGCCCGCCCCGGAGAACGGTCAGCCGCGCGGCGACCCGGGCGTTCGTGGCGCGGGTCCGGCGGGCTCGCGCAGGTCGTCGAGCAGCTCGACCTGGCCGCTGAGCACGCTGGTCAGGATCCGCCGGGCGACCCGCAGCAGCTCGGCGACCTCGGGGCTGGTCAGGGAGTAGTAGACCGTCGAGCCCTCTTTGCGGGTCACGACCAGGCCGGCCCGGCGGAGCACGCCCAGCTGCTGGGACAGGTTCGCCGGCTCGATGCCCACCTCCGGCAGCATCTCGGAGACCGCGTGCTCGCGTTCGCTCAGCAGCTCCAGGACCCGGATCCGGGCGGGGTGCCCCAGGTTCTTGAAGAACTCGGCTTTCGCCTGGTAGAGGGGCCTGCTCACGGACTCTCCTCACTGCCGCACCCGCCGGCGGCGAGCCGGTGAGCACTTGCGAACTTCTTTAAGTTCGCAGATTATCATCACATGACGATCGCCGTGGTCTCGGAACCGGCGCTGCCTCGCTACGCCGAACTGGTCAGCGGCCTCGCCCGGGTCCCCGTCCGCGCGCTCCCCGCCGCGCCGGGCGACGCCGACGAACTCACCAAGCAGCTGCAGACGATCGCGGACGGCTACCGCGCGGCCCTGCTGACCCACGTCGACGCCGAGCGCGCCCGTCGTGCCCAGCACCAGGCTCGCGACACGACCGGCCTGCGCGTGCTGACCGACCAGGACGCCACCGCGATCGCGCTGACCGCCGCCCTGCTGGCCGCGCTGGCCCGGCACGACCGGACGTCGCGGGACGTGCGCGTCCTCGTCGTCGGCGCCCGGACGCTGCCCCCGCTGATCTCGCTGCTGATCGCCGCCGACACGCGCGACCTCGCACTGTGGAACCTGCCCGATGCCGCCGCTTTCCCCCTGCACCAGGCGATCTTCGGCGCCGACGTCGTCATCGACCTGCTCGGCGCGTTCTCCGCGGAGTTCCGGGAAACGACCCCGCTCACGATCATCACGCCGGACGACGCCGGAACCGCGCCGTCGGCGATCGCCGGAATCCTGGGCGCGGCGGCCCGCAACCCGCTGGTGACGTGCGACATCGACGTCTACCGCACCGCCGCGAGCGCTTTGGCCGCCGCACACCGGGCCGGTCAAGTGAGTCAGCACCGGGCGAGGGCGCTGGCGACAGTGGTCGCCGACGCCGTCTCGGCCACGCTCGACCCGTCACCGCGGCCCCCGGGATTCCGCCGAGCCGCCGGCGCCTAGTGTTCGGCGCGGTGCCACCCGGCGGGCGGGGTCGGGGTTTCCGCGTTACCCGGGACGACGGGGCTGTTCGCCGCGTCCCGGCGACCGGTCTGGCTTTGCAGGTTCGCGAGCCAGCCCTGCCAGCGGTCCTGGGCCGGCTTGATCAGACCACCGCCGAAACCGACCACGATCACGCCGCCGATCGTCGCCAGCACCGCGATCAGGACCGGGCCCGTGATCGCCGTCGCGATGTTCACCTGACCCAGCGCCGCGATGATCCCGAACGCCATGATCAGCCAGTACGCCGCCATCGACAACGGACGCGCCGCACCCCGCCCCGACAACGCCGACGCCACCACGTCCCGCACCACCTTCGCGATCGCCGCCGCCACCACGACCAGCACCAGCGCCACCACGATCCGCGGCAGGAACGCGATGATGTCGTTCAACAACTGGCTCACCGGGTTCGTCGGCCCGAACACCCCGAACGCCAGCTGCAACGCGATCAGCAGGATGAAGTAGTACACCAATTTGACGAGGATCCCCGCCGCGTCGATCTTCTGACTGCCGACGTTCCCGGAAAGACCGGTCTTCTCGACCAGTTTCCCGAACCCGACTTTGCCGAGGACGAGCCCCAGCGCTTTCGAAATCGCCTTCGCGATCAGCCAGCCGATCAGCAGGATGATCAAGAATCCCACGAGTTTCGGGACGAACGTGGCCACCAGGTTCCACGCCTGCCCGAGCCCGTCCTTCAGTTGCTGGCCCATCTCGGTCCTCTTTCCGTTTCGCCGCGCGGAAACCTGCTCGGCGCACGTGCTAGATGTGCATTACCGCCCAGAACATCACCCAGGCCGCGGCCGCGAGCAACGCGCCGAGGCCCGCTCCCCACAGCACCCGTCTCGTGTGCCGGGCAGCCGCACCGGCGTACGCCCGTTTCACCGTCATCGCCGATTGACTCATGCACCAAGTCTGCGGTAGCGCGTTCGGCTTGCCCTGCTGTGACTCCCGGATGGGCGACCCCCGAGAGGGGGACCTCGGCTCAGCGGCGAGCCGGCTTCCCCTTCCCCGGCCGCCCGCGTCCGACGCGGAGCATCAGCAGCCCGAGCAGGATCGCACCCAGCCCGCCCAGGACCGGCAGGGCGACGTCCACGCCCGTTTGCGGCAGGTCGCCGGGAGGCACCGGCTCAGGCGGCCGCGGACCCGGCGGCGGCGGTGTGGTCGGCGGTGTCGGTGTCGGGATTCCGCCGGCCGGGACGGTGACGGTGTCCGGTGGTGAGCCGACCCCGCGGCCGCCGGGGGTCTTGCCCGCTGCCGTGGCCGTGTTCACCACGCCGCCCGAGCTGACGTCGGCCTGCGTCACCACGTAGGAGGCGGTGCAGGTGACCGTGCTCCCCGGCGCCAGCGGCCCGGGCGGGCACTCGGCCGCGATCCCGGCGGCGGCCAGCCGGTCGTCGTCGACCCGCACCGCGGTGACCGTGACCGAGCCGGTGTTGGTCACCACGAACCGGTAGTCGATCCGCTCCCCGGCCTGGGCCTTGCCGTCGCCGTTCGCGTCGGCCAGCGTGGCCTGCTTGTCCAGGCTCAGCGCGGGGGTGGCGTCGACCGGGGTGCGGGTGCTGTCGCTGCTGACGACGGGGTCTCCCGACGGCGGCCGGCCGCTGGCCGTCGCGGTGTTGTCCACCGTGCCCGCGTCGACGTCGGCCTGCGTCAGCCGGTACGCCGCCGTGCAGGTGGTCTGCTCGCCCGGTGCGAGCTTCGACACCGGGCACCGCACCGGACCGGTCTTCGGGTCGGTCACCTCGATCGGGTCGAGGGTGACGTTGCCGCCGTTGGTGACGGTGAACGTGTAGTCGATCGTGTCCCCGGCACCGGGGCCGTTGCCGTCCACATCGGACACCGCGCCGGCCTTCTTCACCAGGTTGATCGCGGGCCCGGGCGCGACCGGCGTCGACGTGGTGCCGTCGGCCGTGACCGGGTCGCCGGACGGCGGCCTGCCGGTGGCGGTCGCGGTGTTGTCCACCCGCCCGGCGTCGACGTCGGCCTGCGTCAGCGGGTACGGCTGCGCGGTGCAGGTCACCGACTTGCCGGGTGCCAGCGGACCGGCCGGGCAGGTCACCGCGCCGACCTTCCCGTCCGCGACCGAGATCGGGTCGAGCGTCACCGTGCCGGTGTTCGTCACGACGAACGTGTAGTCGATCGTGTCGCCCGCGTCGGGGCCGTTCCCGTCCCCGTCGACGACGCCGCCCGACTGCTTGACCAGCGCGATGCCGGCCTTGCCCGCGAGCGGGGTGCTGGTGGTGTCGACGGCGGACACCGGGTCGCCGGACGGCGGGGTGCCGGTCGCCGTCGCGGTGTTGTCCACCCGGCCGGCGTCGACGTCGGCCTGCGTCACCGCGTAGGTCACCGTGCAGGTGGTCCGCGCCCGCGGCGCCAGCGCGGTCACCGGGCAGGTCACGGGGCCGGTCTTCGGGTCGTCGACCGCGACCGGGTCCAGCGTCACGTTGCCGGTGTTGGTCACCACGAACGTGTACTCGATGGTGTCCCCGGCGTCGGGGCCGTTGCCGTCGGTGTCGGTGACCGGGCCGGCGGTCTTGTCCAGCGAGATCCCCGGCAGCCGGGTGATCGGCGTGACGACCGTGTCCCGGCCGGTCACCGGGTCGCCCTTCGGTGGGATGCCGGTCGCCGTCGCGGTGTTGGTCTTCTCCCCCGCGTCGATCTCGGCCTGGGTGAGCACGTGGGGCGCCGCCGTGCAGGTCACCGTGGCTCCCGGGGCCAGCGGGCCGGCCGGGCAGGTCACCGGGCCGAGCGCCGGGTCCTCGACGGTGACCGGGTTCAGCGTCACGCTGCCTTCGTTGGTGACGCTGAAGGTGTAGGTGATGACGTCGCCCGGGTCGGTCACCCCGTCGCCGTTCCGGTCGGTCACGCCGGAGGAGTTCTTCACCAGGGCCAGGCCGCCCTGCCCCTGGACCGGGGTCGACGTGCTGTCGTCGGCGGTGACCGGATCGCCCGAAGGCGGGGTGCCGGTCGCCGTCGCGGAGTTGTCGACCACGCCCGCGTCCACCTCGGCCTGCGTCACCGCGTAAGGCGCGGCGGTGCAGGTCACCGACTTGCCGGGCGCCAGCGGACCGGCCGGGCACGTGACCGCGCCGACCTTCCCGTCCGCGACCGAGACCGGGTCGAGCGTCACGTTGCCGGTGTTCGTCACGACGAACGTGTAGTCGATCGTGTCGCCCGCGTCCGGGCCGTTTCCGTCCACATCGGACACACCGCTCGCCTGCTTGTCCAGCGCGATCGCGGCCACCACCGGAACCGGTGTCACGGTGCCGTCCCCGGACGTCACGGGGTCGCCGGACGGTGGCTTCCCGGACGCCGTCGCGGTGTTGCGGACTTCTCCGGCGTCCACGTCGGACTGGGTCAGGGTGTAGGACGCGGTGCACTTCGTCGAAGCACCCGGCGCGAGTTTCGGCTCGGGGCAGCGCACGGTGCCCGCCTTCGGGTCGGCCACCGACACCGGGTCGAGGGTGACGTTGCCGGTGTTGGTGACGGTGAACGTGTAGGCGATCGTGTCACCGGCGTCCGGGCCGTTGCCGTCCACGTCGGTGATGCCGCCGGATTCCTTCTCCAGGGCGATCCCCGGCACCTGGGGGATCGGGGCGGTGGCGGTGTCGTCGTCGGTCACCGGGCCGCCGGACGGCGGCTTGCCCGTGGCGGTGGCGGTGTTGTCCACCTTGCCCGCGTCCACATCGGACTGCGTCAGCACGTACGGCCGCGCCGAACACTGCGTCGACTTCCCCGGCGCCAGCGAAGCCGCCGGACACGTCACCGGCCCGACCTTCGGATCGGCCACGGCCACCGCGGACAACGTGACGTTCCCGGTGTTGGTCACCGTGAACGTGTACGCGACCGTGTCCCCGGCGTCCACGACCCGGTTGCCGTTCACGTCGGCGATCCCGCTCACCGCCTTGGTCAGCGAGATCGAGGGGCCGGACGTGATCGGCAGGGTGGCCGTGTCGTCGTCGGTCACCGGGTCGCCGGAGGGCGCCTTGCCCGTCGCCGTCGCGGTGTTGTCCACCTTGCCCGCGTCCACATCGGACTGGGTCAACGGGTAGGGCGCCGCCGAACACCGCGTCGACTTCCCCGGCGCCAGCGACGTCACCGGGCACGACACCGGCCCGACCTTCGGATCGGCCACGGCCACCGCGGACAGCGTGACGTTCCCGGTGTTGGTCACCGTGAACGTGTACGCGACCGTATCGCCGGCGTCGACGACCCGGTTGCCGTTCACGTCCGTGACTCCGCTGATGGCCTTGGTCAGCGAGATCGACGCCGTGCCGGTCAGGGGCGTCGACGTGGAGTCGGTGCCGGTCGCCGTGCCGCCGTCGGGCGAGCGGCCGGTCGCCGTGGCGGTGTTGTCGACCTTCCCGGCGTCCACATCGGACTGCGTCAGCACGTACGGCGCAGCCGAGCACCGCGTCGACTCCCCCGGGGCCAGCGACGTCACCGGGCACGACACCGGCCCGACCTTGGGGTCGTCGACCGACACCGGGTTCAGCGTGACGTTGCCGGTGTTGGTCACGGTGAACGTGTAGGCGATCGTGTCGCCCGCGTCCTGCCCGTTCCCGTCGACGTCGGTGACCGCGCCCGCCTGCTTGTCCAGGGTGATGGCGCGCACCACCGGAACCGGGGTGACGACGGAATCGTCGTCGGTGGCGTCGGGCAGGTCGGTCGCGGTGCCGGTCGCCCGCGCGGTGTTGGGCACGCTGCCGCTGTCGACGTCCGCCTGGGCGAGCCGGTAGGTCGCGGTGCAGGTGGCCGAGGCGCCGACCGCCAGCCCGCCAGGCGGGCAGGTCACCGGTCCGGTCTTCGGGTCCGTCACGCTGATGGTCTGCAAGGGCACGGTGCCGGTGTTGGTCACCGTGAACGTGTAGGCGATCGTGTCCCCGGCGTCCGGGCCGTCGCCGTCGACGTCCGTGATCGGCCCGGCCTTTTTCACCAGGTCGACGCGCGCGACCTTCGCGACGTCGGTGAAGGTGCAGAGCGCGGCGACGCCGGCGGCACCGCCGTTGGGCATGGTGAACTGCCCGCTCGTGCCGGCGCCGCCGGCCAGCGTCCGGCCGGTGTTCTGGTCGACGCACTCCCACGAGCGCTCGTAGCCGGCCGCCGCCGGGCTGCTCTCGACGGCGCCGTCGCCGGACTCCGACACCGTGTAGGTGGTGCCGGCCAGCCCGAACACCGGTCCGGCGACCTCGCCGGGGTCGGTCTGCAGGCCCGCGTCGGTGCCGGTCGTCGTGCCGGTGTTCCCGGTGGTGATGCCGCCGCCGGTGACCGCGACGGTGACCTGGTCGGCCGGCTTGACCCGGCCCTGGGGGAAGTTCTTGCGCACGGTGATCGTGTTCGGGGAGGCGCAGGATCCGAAGTCGACCGAACCGGACTGCGACAACACCCGGCTGTCCAGAACCGCGCCAGTGCTCGGGTTGGCGCGGTACAGCGTCGTGCCGCTGGCCAGGTACAGGAACCCGTCGCTGGCGAACGCGATGCCGTTGAGCGCCTGGCCCGGCGTGCTGATCGACGTGATCCGGCTGCCGGTGATCGGCTTCGCGGGCCCGGCGGTCGGGATCTCCTCGTTGACCACGAACACGCTGTTGGCGCCGTTCGCGCCACCGACGACGTACAGCTTGCCCTGCTGGTCGAACGCCCAGTCCCCGCTGCCGCCGTCGGTCGGGACGGTGCCCTGCGCGACCAGCCCGAGCGAGGTGCCGGTGTTCGGGTCGAAGCCGTAGACCTTCAGCGTGGTCCCGGAGAAGCCACCGTAGTAGTAGAAGCCGTTGCGCGGGTTGACCGCGCCGTGCGTCACCGGGGCGTCGGCGACCCCGGCGACCGAGGTGGTCACGCCGGTCGTGGTGTCGAGCCGGTAGATCGTGCGGGCCGAGCCGTTGGCCGCGACGCCGTACGCCGCGCTGCCGCCCTCGGTGATGCCCAGCGCGTTGATCGTGCCGGTCACCCCGCTGAAGCTCGCCGCCGCCGTGCCGGCGCCGGTGGCCGGGTCGATCGACCAGATCGTGCGGGTGCCGGGGTTCGACCCCGCGCCCTGCAGCGAATACAGCGCCCCGCAGCTGAAGGCGGGTGCCGCGGCGGCCGCCACGGCGGCTTGCCGGACGTTCACCGCGGGCGGAGCGGCGCTCCACGCGAGAAGACTCAGCCCGATGGCCGTCACGGCCGTCAACGAGCCGATCCGACGCGCCGCCGACGACACCACGGTTGCCTCCTGAGGTCACTCGCGCATGAACTCCGCGGCCCCGTGACACGGCGCAGTGGTGTGGTCACCGTCGGGATCCGGCTCGATCATAAGGACCCGGCGGCCCGATGCACGCCTAAAGCGTCCACAAAGGATTATTCGGCGGCGAAATTCACCCACCCCAGGCCTGGGTTAACCGGTTCGGGTGAGGATGCTCTCGCGTTCCGCTTCGGACAGCCCACCCCAGACGCCATACGGTTCCTGCGCCTCGAGGGCGTGGTCCCGGCACCGGTCCAGGACCGGGCAGCGCTCGCAGATCGCCTTGGCCGTCGCCTCCCGCTGCCTTCGGGCACTTCCGCGCTCGCGCTCGGGGTGGAAGAAGATCGCGCTGCTCGCGTTCCGGCACGAGCCGTCGAGCTGCCAGTCCCACGCTTCCGTGCGGGGAGCGGGGAGCCTGCGGGTGTTCGTCATGACACCTCCGTCGCGATGGTCGCCGGGCCGCCGGTGCGGCCGAGCAAGCCGGCCTGGTACGCCAGCGAGACCGCGTGCGTGCGGTCGCGGGCGTGCAGCCGCCGCAGAATCTGCTTGGCGTGCGTGCGCACGGTTTCCGTCGAGATGAACAGGATCTGCCCGACCTCGGCGTAGCTGTTGCCGTCGGCGATCAGCGACAGGATCTCGTGCTGGCGGGCGGAAAGCTCCATGTGCCGCGGCCGGGCGCCGCCGGGCGCGGGCAGCACGGCCCTGGCACTGCGGTTCGTGTGCGCGAGCCGGATGCTCGCGACCAGCACCGAAGGCGGCGCGTCGGCGGGCAGGACCGCGTGCACCCCGGTGGCCGCGTGCCGGTCGGCCGGCGTGCCCGGGTCGACCAGGACGACGACGGCGAGCCAGGGGAACAGCACCGTCAGCTGCGCCGCCAGGCGGGCCTCCGGGTCGATGGTGTTGTGCAGGACCAGGACGTCGGGGTGGGCGGCGCGGAGCACGGTGTCCGCGGTGCGCACGGAGTCGGTCGCCCCGAGCCACTCGATCCCCTCCCCCGCCCCGACGAGTTCGCCGAGCCTGCCGACGGCGCGCGCGTTCGCACCGAGTGCGTACACGCGCAAGGTTGCCCGCTCGCCTGCGGCGCGCCGGAGGCGCCGGTCGAGCAGCTGCACAGTGGGCATGTGGCCCCCCTCGGTCGGAGCTGTTGTTCACGACACGGCGGCAGCTCGGCGCCCTTACGCGACATTCGACGTGACGCGGGTCACATCACGGAGGGTCGCCGGGAGCGCAGGACCAGCCGACGGGTCGCCGTCGTGGTCACCGCGGGGGTCCGGGTGCCGTAGATCGCCTGCGCGACCGAGCTTTTCAGGTCCCGGCACCGGCGCAGGACGTGCGGCGGGAACGCGCCGACGGGGGGCGCGGGCGGTTCGGGGTCGTCCGCGTCGGACAGCGTCCAACCGGAGCCGAGGTCGATCAGGCCGCGGTGCTTCGGCGTGTAGTAGTCGCGGGAGACGCTGATCGCCACGCCGTTCGCGCCGGCGGCCGCGGCGAGCAGGTGCATGTGGTAGCGGCTGGAGATCCACGTCTGGCCCGGCGCGACCGGCAGCCCGCGGCGCCACACGTCCCGGAACGGGTGGAACTCGGCACCGTCCAGTTCGGACTCCAGCAGGGCGGGAACGACGCGGTCGACCCGCGGGATGCCTTCGACCACCGCCAGCCGCCGGGGGTCGACCTCCCACGCCCGCAGGATGTCCAGCACCCGGGCGGCCAGTGCCGGCGGCGTGGCGGTGCCGATGTCGGACTGCAGGCACAGCACGAACTCGCGCGCTTCCCTCGCGGGCACCGGCGCGGGCAGCTCGAGGAAGACGTCGTCGCAGGTGCTCGCGCCCCGGTCCAGCAGCTCCGCCGACGGCTCGTCGCGCGCGTCGACCACGTCGAAGTGCTCGGCCAGCGACCGGAGCAGGCCGGTCCCGGCGGGCGGGAACGGCACGAGGCCCTGCCCGGTCATGGCGGTGCGGGCGCCGGAGCGCCGGGCGGCGGC
>NZ_JAAGNB010000770.1:0-213 GCF_010550475.1 Amycolatopsis sp. SID8362 | reverse complement strand
CCGCGGCCGCGCGGCCCAGCTGGCGGAACTCGACGAGCTGCTGCACCGCGACGACACCGGCGCGCGCATCGCCGTCCTCTCCGGCACCGGCGGGGTCGGCAAGACGGCGCTCGCCGTGCACTGGGCGCAGCGCGCGCCCGGCGAGTTCCCCGACGGGCAGCTCTACCTCGACCTGCACGGCTACGGCACGGTCCGGCCGGTCGAGCCGGGCGA
>NZ_JAAGNB010000719.1:0-1131 GCF_010550475.1 Amycolatopsis sp. SID8362 | reverse complement strand
GTCGCGGACGTCGGCGGCGCGGAAGACCCGGTAGCCGGTCGCCCGGTTCCGCTCGGGGACGAGGATCCCGGCGCGTTCCCACGCCCGCACGGTCGCCGCGGTGACGCCGAGGCGGTGCGCCAGCTCGCCGATCGACCACTCCTGGCCGGCGGGTGCCGGGGCGGGCTCGCCGGTCAGGTCGCCGATGGCCGCGCGCACCGTGTTGAGGGTTTCGCGGTCGCGGGCGAGCTGGGCGTGGCCGCGGTCGACGAGCGCCAGCGCGCGGTCGACGTCGCCGGTGTTGACGGCGGTCATGATGCCGCCGGCCGTCGCGTGGCCGTACGCTCTGACCAGCGCGAGGAACGCGCGCAACGCCGCCGCGTGCAGCTCGGTGTAGACGCGGTAGCCGCTTTCCGTGCGTGCCGCGGGCGGCAGGAAGCCGTCGCGTTCGTAGTTGCGGACCGCCTGCGTGGACAGGCCGTGCTCGCGGGCCAGGTCAGCAGGTCTCAATAGAGTGTTCAAGGATACGATTCAACCACATGGACGTCACGGACTTCACCGCCGAACTGCTCGCGTTCGGCGAGCCGACCCACTTCGAACCGGCCTTCGCGCGCATCCGCAACGAGCTCTTCGCGCGGCTGACCGCCCACGGTTTCCGGTCGATCGCGCTGGAGACCGACCGCGTCGCCGCGCTCGACGGCGGGTTCTCGCACGGGTTCGGCGAGGTGCGCGCCAACCGGCAGCTGCTCGAGTGGCTGCGCGAGTACAACGAGACCGCCGCCGAGCCGCTTTCCTTCCACGGCTTCGACGCCCCGACCGAGATGTTCAGCGCGCCCAGCCCGCGCCGCTACCTCGAACACGTCCGCGACTACCTGGGCCTCGACGTCGACGTCGAGGCGGGGGACGACGAACGGTGGAGCCGCTCCGAAGCCATCCTCGACCCGGCCGAGTCGCCCGGCGCCACGCTGGAGGCCCGCGAGCTGCGGATCCTCGCCGACGACCTGCTCACCGCGCTCCACGCCGACGCGCCCCGGCTCATCGCGGCGACGTCGCGCGCCGCGTGGGACCGCGCCCGGATCCACGCGACCGCCGGGCTCGATCTGCTGCGCTACCACGCGGCTTCGGCGCGGCCCGGGGACCGGGACACGCGGA
>NZ_JAAGNB010000660.1:0-532 GCF_010550475.1 Amycolatopsis sp. SID8362 | reverse complement strand
GCGTGGGAGTCCCACTGCCCGTACGCGCTGCTCACGCAGGCGTTTCCCGGGCTCCCGACGGCCGACCCCTTCCGCACCGCCGGCGAACTCGCCGCGCGGGTCGAGCCCGGCACCCTGCTGGTCCTCGACGACGCGCACCTCGCCGACGAGGCCTCGCTGCAGACCCTCGCCTCCACCCTGCGCCACCACCCGGACGTCCACCTGCGGGTCATCGCGACCGCCACCACCGGCGACCCCCGGGCCAACGCCGACGCGCTCGACCTGCTGCCGCGCGTCGCGACCGACCACCCGCTGCTCCCGCCGCTGGACGCCGCGCAGATCAGCGAACTGGCCGCCGCCTACGGGATCGCGCTGCACCCCTCGCTCGCCGAACGGCTGCTGCGCCACAGCCTCGGCCGGCCGAAGCCGGTGGTGGAGCTGCTGACCGAGCTGCCCAAGACGACGTGGGCCCAGTTCGACCCCACGCTGCCCGCCCCGGCCGCGGTCACGGCGCGCGTCCGCCGGGACCTCGCGGCGTGCTCGATCCCGGCGC
>NZ_JAAGNB010000609.1:0-565 GCF_010550475.1 Amycolatopsis sp. SID8362 | reverse complement strand
AGCCGTTCGACGACGTCCTTCTCGCCGAAGATCAGCCCGGCCTGCGGGCCGCCCAGGAGCTTGTCCCCGCTGGCGGTGACGACCGCGGCGCCCGCCCGCAGCGCGGTCGCCGCGTCCGGTTCGGCGGGCAGGAGGGGGTGCGGGGCGAGCAGGCCGGAGCCGATGTCGGCGACGACCGGCACGCCGAGCTGGGCGAGTTCCGCGAGCGACGCCTCCGCCGTGAAGCCGGTGACGCGGTAGTTCGACGGGTGGACCTTGAGCACGAACCCGGTGTCCGGGCCCAGCGCGGCGGCGTAGTCGGCGGCCGTCGTCCGGTTCGTGGTGCCGACTTCCCGCAGCCGGGACCCGGCCGAGGCGAGGAGGTCCGGGATGCGGAAGCCGTCGCCGATCTCGACCAGCTCGCCCCGGCTGACGACGATCTCGCGGCCCGACGCCATGGCGAGCGCGCAGAGCAGGAGGGCGGCGGCGTTGTTGTTGACGACGTGCACCGCGCCCGCGTCCGGCACGGCGGCGGCCAGCGCGGACAGGGCGCTCCGGCCGCGGCGGGCCCGGTCGCCGGTCGCGA
>NZ_JAAGNB010000566.1:0-393 GCF_010550475.1 Amycolatopsis sp. SID8362 | reverse complement strand
TTTGAACGTTTCAATACAGCGTGGTACGTGACTGTAATCACAACCTCACACGTTGGCAATACTCCACTGGGCGCCCGACCTACGTCGGTAGGTGATTTCCTAAATCGTTTTAGGCCGCCGGACCCGGCGCACCACCACGATCACCGCCGCGCCCAGCAGCACCAGCGCGACCGGCACGGCGGTCGGCAGCCACGGCCAGGCCCGGCCCTCGAACACGACCCCGTCGGTGGGCAGCTCCAGCACCTTCGCTGTCCAGCGGGCGGTCGCCACGTCGGTGTGCCGCGCGAGCCCGCTCACCACGGTGTCGTAGGCGAAGCCGGGCCGGTCGTGGACGTACTCGGGGGACGGCCCGCCGGGCGGCGGCGTGACCCCGCGCGTCGCACCCGGCACGAC
>NZ_JAAGNB010000523.1:0-251 GCF_010550475.1 Amycolatopsis sp. SID8362 | reverse complement strand
GGCGCCGATCCACGGCACGCCCGCCTGCCGCAGCAGCAGCGCGAGCGGCAGCGGCGACTGGTGGAACGACGTCAGGACCAGCGCCCGGTCGAACCGCCGGGCGCGAGCCAGTTCGACGAACGTGCCGGTGTCCTCCGCGGTCACCGGTGGCGGTTCGGGGTCGATCCACGGCGCCCGCCACGTGAGCACCTCGTCGACGCCGGGCAGCAGTTCGCCCGCGGCGCGGCCGTGCGGGCCGGCCAGCAGCGTCA
>NZ_JAAGNB010000473.1:0-2665 GCF_010550475.1 Amycolatopsis sp. SID8362 | reverse complement strand
GGCGACGACGTCGTCACGGAACTCGCGGGGGTAGGGCTTGGGCACGATGACATCCTTCCAGGCGAGGCCGAAGCCTCACAGGTGAGGTGTCAACCAGACCCTGGGCAGACCCGATTTTCGAGCCGGGCTTGCCGCGGTCGACCGGGCTGGGACCGGTCATAGATCCCCTTTTTTCGCCCGTACGCAGGCACCGTCCACGATCGCGCGGCTCCAGTCGAGCAGGCCCTGGTTGCCGAGCTCGTCCAAGAGCGCGTGGTGCAAGCTTCGCCACAATCCGGCTTTGGTCCACTGGCTGAAGCGGCGGTGCGCGGTCTGGAACGGCACCCCGAACGACGGCGGCAGATCCCGCCACGCACACCCGCTGGTCAGCACGTACACAATCGCGGTGAACACCGCACGAGCGTCCACCGGGGCAGTGCCACCGCCCTGCGGACGCGGCTCGAACACCGGGATCAACGGCTCCGCCAACGCCCACAACTCGTCCGGAACCAACCGCAACGACAACCGATCAACCACAGCCAAGATCATCGCTCACCAGCGACCGATCACCACGCAAGACACGCTCTAAGCCGAGCGACTACGGTGCAGCTTGCGCTGGCGGTGTTGTTGGCGGGGTTCGGGTCGGGTGACGTGCTGTTGACGGTGGCGGTGACGGTTTGTGTTCCGAGGGCGAGGAGCTCGGCCTGGAAGGTCACGGTGTGGGTGCTGTTGGTGCCTGTGGGGAGGCTCCCGAGGTTGCAGGTGATGGTGCGGGTGCTGGTGTCGACGGTGCAGGCAGCGGGGTCATCGGGTGTGACGTTGCCGAGTCCGCTGGGGTAGGTCATGTGCAGGCTGGTGTTGTCGGCTGTGCCGGGTCCGTTGTTGCCAGTGGTGGCGGTGAACTTCAGGTCGGGCAGGAGGAACTGGCCGGCCGTGGCGCTGAGGCCGACTGTGAGGTCCGCCGCTGCGGTCCAGTGCGCGTACAGGGTCAGGTTGCTGGTGACGGGCGTGGCGAAGTCGTACGGCGTGCCGCCCGTGGCGTCGGTGTACCAGCCGGCGAAGGTGTAGCCGGACCGAGTGGGATCGCTCGGCTGGGCAACGGCTGTGCCGCAGGTGACGGTTTCCGGGGGCGTGGCACTGCCGTGCTGGGCGTCGAAGCTCACCGTGACCGGCGCGACATAGGTGAGCGTGACGTAGCCGTTGCCGGTGTTCGTCGCCGCAGCGGAGGCCGGTGTTACGACACTGTAGGAACCCCCGCCACCGCCAGGGCCGGAGGCGATGTCTTCATGGCCGCCAGTACCGCCGCCGCCGTCGCTGTAGCCGCCACCGCCACCGCCACCGCTGTCGTTGCCGCCACCACCACCGCCGAAGCCGCCACCGCCATTGCCGCCGTTGCCGCCGTTGACGACAGCCTTGCCGCCACCGCCGACGTAGCCGTCGTCGTCGGCGGCGCTGTCGCCACCGTTGCCGAGAAACCCGCCGCCACCGCCGCCGCCATTGTTGCCGCCGCCTTTGCCGCCAGCGCCATCGTTACCGCCAACGCCGCCGAGGATGCCGCCGCCGGAGGAGCCTGACGTTGTGGTCGAGGCGTTCCCGCCTTCGTCTCCGTAAAGGTCTGCGGCGCCGCCGGCGCCGGCGGCGGCAAGCAGGCCAGCGGACGTTGGTGCGGTGTAGACGAACGATCCGCCGCCACCGCCGGCCTCGGAGTCGGGGGGGTGTCCCTATGTGGTTGTCAAGCCGCGGCTGGGGCTGGTTCGGGGTGGCGGTAGTGGGTGCCGTTGCGGAGCATGGCGTAGAGGACGTCGCAGCGGCGGCGGGCGAGGCAGATGAGGGCGGCGTTGTGCTTCTTGCCCTCGGCCCGCTTCCTGTCGTAGTAGGCGCGGCTGACCGGGTCGGACAGCGAGGCGAACGCTGCGAGGAAGAACGCGCGTTTGAGTTGGCGGTTGCCGGTCCGGGCGGGGTGTTCGCCCTTGATGCTGGTGCCGGAGCTGCGGGTGACCGGGGCGATGCCGGCGTAGGCGGCCAGGTGCCCGGAGGTCTTGAAGTTCGCGGCGTCGCCGATTTCGAGCAGGATGCGGGCGGCGGTCCTGACGCCGATGCCGGGCATCGAGGTCAGGACCCCGGCAAGAGGGTGCGCATCGAGTATCCCCTCGACCTGCTCAGCGACCTGTTTGCGTTGCTGGAGAACGGTTTTCAGGCTGTCCGCCAGCCGCGGCAGGACGGTGTCGGCGGCGGCGGTGCCCGGGACGGTGACGGTCTGCTCGCCCAGGGCGGTCATGATCGCCTCGACCAGCTGCTCGCCGATGCGGGGTGCGTGGACCTTGGCGATCGTGGTGAGTTTGCGGCGGCCGGCCTTGGCGATGCCGGTCGGACCGCCGCAACGCGAGAGGATTTCCAGCACCGCGGGATGGGTGATCTTCGGCCCGATGGCGCGTTCGAGGGCGGGGTGGATGCCGGTGAGCAGCCCGCGGATGCGATTGCTGATCCGGGTGGCCTCACCGGCGAGGTCGTCGTCGAACCCGACCAGCACGTCCAGCTCGGCCAGCGCCTCGTCGCCGACGTCGACCGGGCGCAGGGTGTGGGGCAGGGAACGGGCGGCGTCGGCGATGATGAACGCGTCGCGGGCATCGGTTTTGGCGCGGCCGGGGTAGAGGTCGGCGATGCGGCGCATCGCCAGGCCGGGCAG
>NZ_JAAGNB010000424.1:0-2081 GCF_010550475.1 Amycolatopsis sp. SID8362 | reverse complement strand
CGCCGCAGCCGGGATCGACCGCCTGCCCGGCGGCCGGGCGACGCGGGCCGCCGTCCTCGAAGAGCTGGGTGTCCCGCTGGAAGTGCTGCCGCACCTGAGCACGCCGGTCGAGTTCGACACCGCGCGCACCACGACGGCGTTGTTCGGCAGCGGCGTGGAACTTCCGGAACTGCGCGACTACGCGGCGCCGCTCTACCGGTACTGGCAGAACCACCTCGACCCCGACCGCGCCCGCCGCGCCCACGGCCTGGCCGGGCGGACGGTGCTGATCACCGGCGCGTCGTCCGGGATCGGCCGGGCGTCGGCGCTGGCCGTGGCGCGCAAGGGCGCGAAGGTGATCCTCGTGGCGCGGCGCGCGTCGGAACTCGAAGAGGTGCGCGAGGAGATCGTCGCCGCGGGCGGCACCGCGGCGACGCACCCCTGTGACCTCACCGACGGCGACGCGGTCGACGCGCTGGTCAAGGACGTCCTCGGCGAGCACGGCGCGGTGGACGTGCTGGTGAACAACGCGGGCCGGTCGATCCGGCGCTCGGTCGCGCTGTCCACCGAACGGTTCCACGACTTCGAGCGCACGATGGCGATCAACTACTTCGGCCCGGTGCGGCTGATCCTCGGGTTCCTGCCGTCGATGGCGGAGCGCCGGTTCGGCCACGTCGTCAACGTGACGACCCAGGGCCTGCAGACCGACACCCCGCGTTTCTCCGCGTACCTGGCGTCGAAGGCGGCGCTGGAGGAGTTCGGGCTGGCGGCCGGGCGCGAGACGCTCTCGGACGGCGTGACGTTCACGTCGGTGCGGATGCCGCTGGTGCGGACGCCGATGATCGCGCCGACCGGCTACCGCGGGCTCCCGTCGAGCAGCCCGGAACGCGCGGCGGCCCTGGTCGTCAAGGCGTGCGAGGAGCGGCCGGAGGTCCTCAGCCTGCCCGAAGGCCGCGCGGCCGAGCTGGCGACGCTCGTCGCGCCGCGGCTCGCCCGCTTCACCGCGCACCTCGCGTACTCGGCGATGCGGGAGTCTGCGCCGGAAGCCCGCGACCTGCCCCGCCGCCCCGCGCCGGCGTCGGTCGCGGCGGCGGTGACCCGCTCGATCTGGCGCCGTCGTGCCTGATCCCCGCGAATTCCGCCGAAACGCTGGCACGGCGGCGACGGTACTTCTACCCTCGCGCGAGTCCCGCACATCGGTGCGGGCGTGAACTGGGGAGTTCGAAATGCCGGAAATCACCACTGGGGAGACAGCCGAGATCGGCACCGCGCGGCCCACCTTCGGGTGAACCCCGCGCCGGAGCGGCGCGGGAACGAACGTAGTGAATGACTCATTCATGTCGTCCGACGACATGAATGAGTCATTCACTGCATGCGGGCGTCGGCGGAGGCGGAGACCGGCCAGTACCATCGCTCCCGGGTGTGATCGGGAGCGGAAGGCGGGCGAGGCGTGGACGTCGCGAGTCCTGCGCACGCCGCCGCGGAGCCCGCGCCCCCGGAGGCCGCGCGGCCGGTGCTGCGCTGGGCCGTCCACGCCGGCTGGGTCGTGCTGCTCGCCCTCGCGACCGAACTGCGCGTCGGCCGCTTCGGGTTCCACCCCTCCGACCAGGGCTTCATCCTCGCGCAGGCGTGGCGCGTGCTGCACGGCGAAGTCCCGCACGCCGACATCATCTCCGCGCGCCCGCTCGGGTCCGCCGTGCTGCACGTCGCCGACTTCGCGCTCCCGATGCCGTTGTTCTTCGGGTCGAGCTTCCTCTCGATGATCGAGATCATCGTGGCGACGATCGCGTTCGCCGCGCTCGTCACCCGCCGCCGGGTGCTGGACTGGGGCCCCGGCATGACGGCGATGGTCGCGGCCGCGTCGCTGATCAACCTCAACGCCTTCCCGCTGATGGCCTGGCACACCGTCGACGGCATCGCGCTCACCGCGTGCGGCGCCTGGGCGCTGGACTCCGGCCTCCGCACCGGCCGCGCCCTCGCCCGCCGCGGCGGCCTGGTGCTGCTCGGCTGCGCCGTGTTCGTGAAGCAGAGCTTCGCGCTGGCCGCCGTGATCGGCGTGCTGTGGCTGCTGCTGCACCCGGCCACCCGAACGGGCACGCGGC
>NZ_JAAGNB010000370.1:0-712 GCF_010550475.1 Amycolatopsis sp. SID8362 | reverse complement strand
GGTTCCGGGGCCGGTGTCGTCGTGCTGCGGCGGCTGTCCGACGCGCTCGCCGACCACGACCACATCCACGCCGTGCTGCCCGGCTGGGCGATGACCAACGACGGCGCCGACCGGGCCGGGTACGCCGTGCCGAGCCCGGCGGGCCAGGCGGCCGCGATCGCGGAGGCGCTGGCCGTGGCCGAAGTGGACCCGGCCGAGGTGAAGCTGATCGAGGCGCACGGCAGCGGCACGCCGCTGGGCGACGCCATCGAAGTCGCCGCGCTCAACCGGGTGTACCGCGACGTCCCGCCCGGTACGTGCGCGCTCGGCTCGGTCAAGACGAACATCGGGCACCTCGACGCGGCCGCCGGGGTGGCCGGCCTGATCAAGGCGGTGCTCGCGGTGCGCCACGGCGTGATCCCGCCGAACCTGCACTTCACCGCGCCGCACCCGGAGGTCGACCTGGCCGGTGGCCCGTGCTTCGTGCCGGTCAAGGCCACCGACTGGCCCGACACGTCCCGCCGGGTGGCCGGGGTCAGCGCGTTCGGGCTGGGTGGCACCAACGTCCACGTCGTCGTCGAAGAACCGCCGGGGCCGGGTTCGCGCGTCACGGCCGAGGGGCCGCACGTCCTGCCGGTGTCGGCGCGCGACCCGGAAGCCCTGCGCCAGGCCCTTTCCGCGCTGCGGGACCGGCTCGCCGCCGATCCGCCGGACCTCGCCGACGCCGCGTACA
>NZ_JAAGNB010000330.1:0-244 GCF_010550475.1 Amycolatopsis sp. SID8362 | reverse complement strand
GGCTGCTCGTCCGCCCGCGCGAGCCGCGGGAGCTGGCGTCCCGGGTGCGGCGGCTGCTCGACGACCCCGCGCTGCGCCACGCCTACGGGACCGCGGGCCACGACCGCGCGATGGCCCGCTACTCGTGGGACCGCGTCGCGGCCGACACGCTGCGGGCGTACCACAAGCTGGTCCCCGAGCCCGCGGTTGCCGCCGAGGCCCGCTGACCCCGGTCTTGCGATGTAGTGAATGACTCATTCATGTC
>NZ_JAAGNB010000270.1:0-8198 GCF_010550475.1 Amycolatopsis sp. SID8362 | reverse complement strand
CCCGCACGTGTCGGCGTCCCGGCGCGGCCGCGCCCGCGGCCCCCTGGACGACGTCCTCGCGGCGGCTGGTCTGCAGCGCCGGGTGGCGGCGGTGGTGCCGACGTCCGCGGTGGCCGCGCTGGTGGTCTCGACCAGCGATTACGTAGGGCTGCTGCCCCAGCGCCTGGCCGAGCGGCACGGCCCGGCACTGGGCCTGCGGTGGTTCCCGGTCCCGGCGGAGCTGCCGGAGGTGGAGGTCCGGTTGTCGTGGCACGCGCGCCTGGACGCGGACCCGGCGCAACGCTGGCTGAGGGAGACGATCACCACCGCGCTCCACTGACCCTCGCGCCGGGTTTGCCCGGCGGCGGCTTGGCAGACGGGGCGTCTCGCCGTGCTCCCGGGTCCGGACGACGTGAATGACTCATTCATGTCGCCGGATGACATGAATGAGTCATTCACGTCATCCCGCACCACCGCACCCGCTGACCCGAGCGGGTCCGGTTCACTCCGCCGGGCGCTCCCCGTGTGGCACGATTCCCTCGTGACCAGCACCGCCGCCTCGGCGCAGTACCTGCGCGACCTCGCGCTGCTTCGCCGTGTCCGGGACCGGATCGACCGCGAGTACGCCCAGCCGCTCGATGTCGACGCGCTCGCCAAAGGCGTGAACATGTCGGCCGGGCACCTCAGCCGGCAGTTCCGGAAGGCCTACGGAGAGTCACCGTATTCGTACCTCATGACGCGGCGGATCGAACGGGCGATGGCGCTGCTGCGCAAGGGCGAGCTGAGCGTCACCGAGGTCTGCTTCACCGTCGGGTTCTCCTCGCTCGGCACCTTCAGCACCCGGTTCGCCGAGCTGGTGGGCATGCCCCCGAGCGTCTACCGGGAGCAGCAGGCCGAGGCGACCGTCGGGATGCCGCCGTGCGTCGCGAAGCAGGTCACCAGACCGATCAGGAATCGAGAAGCGCGACCGCAGGCGCACACATAGTGTGACGACCATGGACGTCACCATTCACTCGAGCTTCCTCCCCCACACCGACCCGGAAGCCTCGCTCGCCTTCTACCGCGACCTGCTCGGCTTCGAGGTCCGCCAGAACGTCAAGTACGGCGGCCTGCAGTGGATCACCGTCGGCCCGCCGAACCAGCCCGACACCGCGATCGTGCTGACGCCGCCGACCGCGACGCCGGGGCTGACCGACGACGAGCGCCGGATGATCGCCGAGATGATGGCGAAGGGGACCTACGCCGGGGCCAACCTCGCCACCAAGGACCTCGACGCGCTGTTCGCGAAGCTCCAGGAGGGTGGCGCCGAAGTCGTCCAGGAGCCGATCGACCAGCCCTACGGCGTCCGCGACTGCTCCTTCCGCGACCCCGCCGGCAACCTGCTGCGCATCCAGGAACTGCGCTGACCACGACCGCGGCCACGGCCACGCACGGCTACCGCGAGGTGCTGCGCGACCGGCGGATCGCCGGGCTGCTCCTGGGGGATCTCCTGGCCGGTGTCGGCACGGGCATGCTGCTGGTCGCCATGCCGGTGCAGACGCTGTCCCTGCCCGGCGGCGTGCCGAAGGCGATCGCCATCGGGCTCGTCGAGGCGGCGCCGTTCGTCCTGTCCACCGCGCTGGCGCTGGCCATCGGGCTGGGCCGCGTGCGCGTGCCGCCGCGGACGCTCCTGGTCGCCGACTGCGTGCTGCGGGCGCTGACGTTCACCGCGCTCGGGGTGCTGGCCGCCACCGGGTCGCTCACCCTGCCGGTGCTGCTCGCCGGGCTCTTCTTCGGCGCGACGTTCCGGCTGGCCGGGGCGAGCAGCCGCCGGGTGCTGGCGACGGCGGCCGCGGGCGAGGCCGGGCGGTTCTCGGTCAACGGCCTGCTCGGACTGAACACGACGTTCGCGCTCTACATCGCCGGGCCGGTGCTCGGCGGGATCGTCGTGGCCACCGCGGGCGCGAGCCTCGCCCTCTTCCTCGACGCGTGCGGCGCGCTGGTCCTGCTGGCGGCCACCCTCGCGTTTGTCCCCCAGCCCGCCGAAGCGCCGGCCCGGTCCGGAAGCTCGGGCTGGCGGATCCTGCGCCGCCGTCCGGTGGCCGCACGGCTGCTCGTCGTCGAGTTCTTCTTCAACTTCCTCTACATGCCCGTCGAAGTGGCGCTCCCGCTGTACGTGAGCGGGACGCTGCACGCCGGCGCGACCGGCCTGGGCTGGCTGTGGGGCGCGCTCGGCGTGGGCGCGTTCCTCGGGGCCGCGCTCGTCGGACGGCTGCGGAACCTGCCGCAGCGGCCGCTGCTGGTCGCGATCATCGGGCTGTGGGCGCTGTGCCCGATCGCCCTCGCGCTGACCGGCGACCTGACCGTGGCGCTGGTCGTGTTCGGCCTGGGCGGGCTGGTGTACGCGCCGTTCACCCCGGTCGCCTACAGCTTCCTCCAAGCCGGGCTGGCCCCGGCCGAACAGCAGCCGGTCGTCACGCTCTGGACGACCGGCGCGACCGTGGCCGCCCCGCTGGGCCTGGCGCTGGGCGGACCGCTGATCGAGCTGGCCGGCAGCTCCGGTGGCCTGGTGCTGTCCGGCGTGCTGACCCTCCTGCTGCTCCCGATCGCGGCCCGGGCGGTGCTCGGCCGCACCCCGGAAAGGGAACCGACATGTGCCTGAGCCTCGCCGCCGCCGCGCGAAAGCACCTGGCCGAATTGGTGCTGCTGCGCCGCGTCCGCGATCGCATCGACCGTGACCGCGAATCGCCGCTCGACGTCGAAACGCTGGCGCGCGAGGTGGATCTGCCCGTCGCGCTCTTCGTCCGCCGGTTCCAGGACGCTTACGGCCTTTCCCCGCACGAATACCGGCGGGCCGCCGAAGCGATCAGGAATCGAGAAGCCCGCCCCGCGCCGCCGAAAGTAGCGTGATTCCCATGAACCTCACCATTCACCAGACGTTCCTCCCCCACCACGACCACGAAGCTTCGCTCGCTTTCTACCGCGACACCCTCGGTTTCGAAGTGCGCAACGACGTCGACTACGGCGGCCAGCACTGGCTGACGATCGGCCTCCCGGGCCAGCCCGACACCGCGCTCGTCCTGCAGCCGACCGGTGCCGCGTACGCGGGCCTGTCCGACGAAGAACGCCGTACCATCACGGAAATGATGGCCAAGGGCACGTTCGCGGCGGTCAACCTGGCCACCGACGACCTGGACGGCACCTTCGAGCGGGTGCAGGCGGGCTCCGCCGAAGTCGTCCAGGAGCCGACCGACCAGCCGTGGGGTATCCGCGACTGTTCCTTCCGCGACCCCGCGGGCAACCTCGTCCGCATCCAAGAAGCGCGCTGACCCCACCGAAAGCTGGAGAACCCCGATGAGCAGCACGTCGCACACCGCCGACAGCCACGACCTGATCCGCGTGCACGGCGCCCGCGTGAACAACCTCAAGGACGTCAGCGTCGAACTGCCGAAGCGGCGGCTGACGGTGTTCACCGGGGTCTCCGGCTCCGGCAAGAGCTCCCTGGTGTTCAGCACGATCGCGGCCGAGTCGCAGCGGCTGATCAACGAGACCTACAGCACCTTCGTGCAGGGGTTCATGCCGACGCTGGCCCGGCCCGACGTCGACGTGCTCGACGGGATCACCACCGCGATCATCGTCGACCAGGAGCGGATGGGCGCGAACCCGCACTCGACCGTCGGCACCGCGACCGACGCGAACGCGATGCTGCGCATCCTGTTCAGCAGGCTCGGCACGCCGCACATCGGTTCGCCGCAGGCGTTTTCGTTCAACGTCGCCTCGATCAGCGGCGCGGGCGCGGTGACCATCGAAAAGGGCGGGCGCCAGATCAAGGAGCGCCGCAGCTTCAGCATCACCGGCGGCATGTGCCCGCGCTGCGAGGGCCGCGGCAAGGTCAACGACATCGACCTGACCGCGCTGTTCGACGAGAACAAGTCGCTCAACGAAGGCGCGATCACGATCCCGGGCTACAGCATGGAAGGCTGGTACGGCCGCATCTTCCGCGGCTCCGGCTTCTTCGACCCGGACAAGCCGATCAAGAAGTACACCAAGAAGCAGTTCGCCGACCTGGTGTACAAGGAGCCGACCAAGATCAAGGTCGACGGCATCAACCTCACCTTCTCCGGGCTGGTGCCGGCGATCCAGAAGTCCATGCTGTCCAAGGACGTCGACTCGATGCAGCCGCACATCCGCGCGTTCGTCGAGCGGGCGGTGACCTTCCAGACCTGCCCGGACTGCGCCGGCACGCGGCTTTCGGCGGAGGCGCGGTCGTCGAAGATCGACGGGCTCAGCATCGCCGACGCGTGCGAGATGCAGATCAGCGACCTCGCCGCGTGGGTCGGGAAGCTCTCGGAGCCGTCGGTCGCGCCGCTGCTGGACGCGCTGAAGCACACGCTCGACTCGTTCGTAGAGATCGGCCTCGGCTACCTCTCGCTCGACCGTCCATCCGGGACGCTGTCGGGCGGGGAAGCCCAGCGCACCAAGATGATCCGCCACCTGGGGTCGTCGCTGACCGACGTCACCTACGTCTTCGACGAGCCGACGATCGGGCTGCACCCGCACGACATCGCGCGGATGAACGAGCTGCTGCTGCAGCTGCGGGACAAGGGCAACACCGTGCTGGTCGTCGAGCACAAGCCGGAGGCGATCGCGATCGCCGACCACGTCGTCGACCTCGGGCCGCGCGCCGGCTCCGCGGGCGGCGAGGTCGTCTTCGAGGGCACTGTGGACGATCTGCGCAAGAGCGGGACGCTGACCGGGCGCCACCTCGACGACCGGGCGTCGCTGAAGTCGTCGGTGCGCTCGCCGTCGGGCGTGCTGGAGGTGCGCGGGGCTTCGACGCACAACCTCCAGGACGTCGACGTCGACATCCCGCTCGGCGTGCTGGTCGTCGTGACCGGCGTGGCGGGCTCGGGCAAGAGCTCCCTGATCCACGGGTCGGTGTCCGGCGGCGAGGGCGTGGTGACGGTGGACCAGACCGGCATCCGCGGTTCGCGCCGCAGCAACCCGGCCACCTACACCGGCTTGCTGGAGCCGATCCGCAAGGCCTTCGCCAAGGCCAACGGCGTGAAGCCGGCGTTGTTCAGCGCCAACTCCGAGGGCGCCTGCCCGAACTGCAACGGCGCCGGCGTCGTCTACACCGACCTCGGCATCATGGCGGGCACCTCGACCCCGTGCGAAGTGTGCGACGGCAAGCGGTTCTCGGCCGAGGTGCTGGAGTACACGTTCGGCGGCCGCGACATCAGCGAGGTCCTCGGGATGTCAGTCGCCGAGGCGCTGGAGTTCTTCGCCGACGGCGACGCGAAAACCCCGGCGGCGCACAAGATCCTGACCCACCTGTCCGACGTCGGCCTCGGCTACCTGACGCTCGGCCAGCCCCTGACGACGCTCTCGGGCGGCGAGCGGCAGCGCATCAAGCTGGCGACGCACATGGCGGAGCAGGGCGGGGTGTACGTCCTCGACGAGCCGACGGCGGGCCTGCACCTGGCCGACGTCGAGCAGCTGCTCGGCCTGCTGGACCGGCTGGTGGAGTCGGGCAAGTCGGTGATCGTGATCGAGCACCACCAGGCGGTGATGGCCCACGCGGACTGGCTCATCGACCTCGGCCCGGGCGCGGGTCACGACGGCGGCAAGGTCGTGTTCGAGGGCACGCCGGCGCAGCTGGTGAAGGCCCGGAAGAAGACACTGACGGGCCGGCACCTGGCGGAGTACGTGCGCTGATGTCCCCGCCGGCCGCGTATACCAGCGCGGCCGGTAGGGCTGGCCCCCCGAAAACGCCGGAGGCGCACCGGATTCCGCCGCGGGCCCGCGGCGCGAAGACTCGACCGCGTGACCACCACAGAAAACCTCGTCGGCAGCGACTTCGCCCGGCTGAGCCGCCGCATCTCCGCCGCCGGGCTGCTGGCGCGCCGTCCCGGTTACTACGTCGCGAGGACCACCGTCGTCGCCGGGCTCTTCGCCGCCGGGTGGGTGGCCTTCGCGCTGCTCGGGAACTCCTGGTGGCAGCTCGGTGTCGCCGTCTTCCAGGCGTTCCTGTTCGGGCAGATCGCGTTGCTCTCCCACGACCTCGCGCACAAGCAGGTGTTCCGGCGCCGCCGCCCCACCGAGATCGCCGGGATGCTCGCCGGGAACCTCGGGATCGGGATGAGCTACGGCTGGTGGATGGACAAGCACACCCGCCACCACGCCAACCCGAACCACGAGGAGCTCGACCCCGACGTCGACCCGGACATCCTGGTGTGGTCGAAGGACCAGGCGCGCGCAAGCCGCGGGGTGCCCCGGTTCATCGGGCGGTACCAGGCGTTCCTGTTCTTCCCGCTGCTCACCCTCGAAGGCCTGAACCTGCACTGGTCGGGGATCCGCGCGGTGCGCAAGCCCGGCCTGCGCCGCCGCGGCACCGAGGCCGCGCTGCTCGCGGTGCACCACGTCCTCTACTTCAGCGCGCTGTTCACCGTGCTCTCCCCCGGCATGGCGGTGCTGTTCTTCGCCGTCCACGAAGGACTGTGGGGTGTCTACATGGGATCGATCTTCGCGCCGAACCACAAGGGCATGCCGACGCTGACCGGGCCCGCCGAGCTGGACTTCCTGCGCAAGCAGGTGCTGACCTCGCGCAACGTCCGCGGCGGCCTCGTCACCGACGTCGCACTCGGCGGCCTCAACTACCAGATCGAGCACCACCTGTTCCCGAGCATGCCGTCGCCGCACCTGCGGCGGGCGCAGCCGATCGTCCAGGCCTACTGCGCCGAGCTCGGCGTCCCCTACCTGCAGACGAGCCTGGTCGAGTCCTACCGCCAGGCGCTCACCCACCTGCATGAAGCTGGGGCGCCTCTCAGGAACCGTTCGTAGACTCGGAACCATGAGGAAGACGATCGCGGGGTTGCGCGACCTGCCGGCGGCGTTCGGCGCGAAGGCGGCCGGGACGCGGGCCGAGCGGGTGCGCTCGTCGCCGCAGTTCGACGGGAAGGTGTTCCGCAACGCCGCCCCGCGCCACCCGATGACGGCGGCGGCGATGCGGACCATCTTCCGCGAGATGTTCTTCGGCGAGCACCGCGAACTGCGCAAACCGGGCGGAGCGGTCCCGCTGGTCGCGGCCGCGCCGGTCGAGTCGGCCGAGGGCGCGCACCTGACCTGGTACGGCCACGCGTCCACCCTGGTGGAGCTCGACGGCGCCCGCGTCCTGCTGGACCCGGTGTGGAGCGAGCGGGTGTCGCCCGCGGCGTTCACCGGCCCGCGGCGGCTGCACGAGCCGCCGGTGCCGTTGTCGGGCCTCGGCCGGATCGACGCGGTGGTCATCTCGCACGACCACTACGACCACCTGGACCTGACGACCGTCCGCGCGCTGGTCGCGTCGACGACGGCGCCGTTCCTGGTCCCGCTCGGCGTGGGCGCGCACCTCGAACGCTGGCGCGTCCCGGCGGCCCGGATCATCGAGCTGGACTGGCACGAGGAGGCCACGGTGGCGGGCGTCCGGTTCGTCGCGACCCCGGCCCAGCACTTTTCGGGCCGCGGCATCTCCAACGACAGCACGCTCTGGACGTCGTGGGCGCTGCTCGGCCCGGCACACCGGGTGTTCTACAGCGGCGACACGGGGTACTTCGACGGCTTCGCGAAGATCGGCGAGGAGCACGGGCCGTTCGACGCCGCCCTGATCCAGGTCGGCGCGTACGCCCCGCACTGGCCGGACATCCACATGACGCCGGAGGAAGGCGTCGCGGCCGGGATCGACGTGCGGGCGAAGCTGCTGGTCCCGGTGCACTGGGCGACGTTCCAGCTGGCGATGCACCCGTGGGGCGAACCGGCGGACCGCGTGTGGCACGAAGCGAAGGCGGCCGACCTGGCGCTGGCGATCCCCCGCCCGGGCGAGCGCATCGACGTCACCGCGCCCCCGCCGGTGGACGGCTGGTGGCAGGCGCTGTGACCGGCGAACACGAGCGGTACGCGCGCTACCTGCTCGAGTTCGCGAACGTCACCGACGCCGAGGAGCCGGACCTGGTCCGCGCGGTGCTGACCGACCCCGACCGGGTGATGGCGGAATCCGCGGTGGTCCAGCACGTCGACCTGCGCGCGGCGGCCCTGCTCACCGGCCCCGCGTTCCCCGCCTGGGCCGCCCGGCTGGGCGAGCTGCTGGCGGACCACCGCTACCCGGCGCGGCGGCTGCGCGAATGGGCGTTGCTGCGCGCGGTCACCACGGGCGAAGATTGGCGGGAGACCGACCTGACGAGCGCGTCCGACTGGCTGCAGCG
>NZ_JAAGNB010000215.1:0-1072 GCF_010550475.1 Amycolatopsis sp. SID8362 | reverse complement strand
TCTAGGCGCCGGGGAGGGCCTTGAGGAGCCGTTCGACGGAGTTGCCCAGGTTCCACCGTTCGGCGAGCTCGGCGACCCGCGCGGGGTCGGCGGGCGCCGCGGGCACGGTGTCGGGGCCGGACTGCTCGACCGGTGCGTCGACGGCGACCCGCACCACGGTGGGGGCGACCGCGAGGTAGCCGGCGGCGTCGGAGAGCCGCAGCCGGGTCTTGAGCGGGACGCGGGAATCCCCGGCCGCGGCGGCCTCGAGCAGCGCGTCGAGCGAGCCGAACTGCGTGATCAGCTTCGCCGCGGTCTTCTCGCCGATCCCGGCGACGCCGGGGAGCCCGTCGGAGGGGTCGCCGCGCATCACGGACATGTCCGCGTACGCCGGCCCGGCCGTCTCGCGGGGCAGGCTGTAGCGCTCGGCGATTTCGGCCGGGCCCAGCACTTCGGCCTTCGCCCACCCCTTCCCGACGTAGATCACCGACGCCGGCGACGGCTCGGCGCGCACCAGCTGGAACAGGTCGCGGTCTCCGGTGATCACCTCGACCGGGACGGTCTTCTCGCGGGTCGCCAGCGCGCCGATGACGTCGTCGGCCTCGTAGCCGGCCGCCTCCGCGGTCGCGAACCCGAACGCCTCGAGCAGGTCGAGGATGATCGGCACCTGCGGGGTGAGCGTGTCGGGCACTTCTTCGACGTCCGGGCCGCTGCCGGTCTCCTCCGCGACCCGGTGGGCCTTGTAGCTGGGGAGCAGGTCGGTGCGGAACTTCGGCCGCCAGTCCGCGTCCAGGCAGCACACGAGCCGGGCGGGCCGCCGGTCGGTGAGGATCCGCGCGATCGTGTCGGCGAACCCGCGCACGGCGTTGACCTGCGTCCCGTCCGCGGCGCGCATCGAGTCGGGCAGGGCGAAGAACGAACGGAAGTACAGGCTCGCGGAGTCGAGCAGGGCAAGGGATCCGGTCACCCGCACAGCCTGCCACGCCCGGCGGTCACCCGGGGTGCGCGACGCACCCCGGCAGCCGCGTCGGGGTCCCGGCGGCGCCTCCGACGCCTTGAATGAGTCATTCAGGTCTTCGGAGGTCCTGAATGA
>NZ_JAAGNB010000168.1:0-489 GCF_010550475.1 Amycolatopsis sp. SID8362 | reverse complement strand
AGCTCGGCGACGCCGCCGCCGGTCGCGGTCGCGTTGACGTGCACCAGCCGCGGCCCCGGGCCCGGCTCGCGCACCCACTCCGGGGTCACCACGTCCGTCCTTCGGCCACCGCGTCCGGCACCATCGACCGCAGCACGCCGAGCCCGCGCTCGATGCTGCGTTCGCGGGGGAGCAGCGTGTCCTCGTGCTCGAGGTAGAGCACGCCGTCGAAGCCTTCGTCCTGCAGCGCCGCCACGATCTCCGCCCACGGCAGCTCGCCGAGGCCGAGCGCGCGGAAGCGGATCGGCGGCTGCGGGCCGTAGCGGCCCCAGCCGGCCCCGGACGGCAGGCCGCGCCCGCTCCAGCGCTGCAGGTCCTTCGCGTGCACCGCGCCCATGCGCGTTTCCCAGCCGCGCACGGCGTCGACCGGGTCGTGCCCGGTCGCGGCGAGGTTCGCCGGGTCGACGCACAACCCGAGCACGTCCGCCCAGTCCTCGGTCGCGGCGAACA
>NZ_JAAGNB010000130.1:0-218 GCF_010550475.1 Amycolatopsis sp. SID8362 | reverse complement strand
CTCCGGCAAAGTCGCGCCGGGTGAGTCCGACGCCATGAACGACTCGTTCATGGCGTCGCAGGCCGGTGAGCGCCCGGCCCTTCAGGACACTTACCCCACGTAGCGGCGGGCCCGGGAGGCGCGCTGGGGTGCCTCCAGGAGGCGCAGGCCGTGCTCAACGTGCGCCGGCACCACCCGGCGCCGGCCGAGCACCCACGGGAGGCCGCGCACGACGTCCC
>NZ_JAAGNB010000091.1:0-303 GCF_010550475.1 Amycolatopsis sp. SID8362 | reverse complement strand
CGGGACGGCCTGCTGCGCGGCCAGGCCGCGCAGCAGGCCGTCCCGGTCGCCGCCGACCACCACGGCACGGTGCTCGAAGGCGGCGCGGTGGCGCGCCAGCGAGTACCCGACGTCGGCCGGGTGCAGCCCCGGGTGCCGGTCCACATGGGACAGCAGCTTTTCGGCCTGTGCGCGCAGGGCGGCCGGGTTCCGGCCGGACAGCACCCACGGGACGGGCCCGTCCGGGCGGTCCCCGGCCGCGGTTTCCGCCGCCGGGGCCTGTTCCAGGATCGTGTGGGCGTTGGTGCCGCTGATGCCGAACGA
>NZ_JAAGNB010000037.1:0-1203 GCF_010550475.1 Amycolatopsis sp. SID8362 | reverse complement strand
CCGTTCGCGTGGACCGGCGTCCGGCTGTACGCGACCGGGGCGACCACCCTGCGCGTCCGGCTCGGCGCGCTCGGCGCGGACGGCGTCTCGGTCGCCGTCGCCGACGAGAGCGGCGCGCCGGTCGCCGAGGCGGATTCCCTGGTCATGCGCCCGATTTCGGCCGGGCAGCTGGCCGCCGCGGCGGACCACGGCACCGACTCGCTGTTCACCCTGACCTGGCAGCACATCGACACCGAGCCCGCCGCTCCGGCCGTCCCGCTCGGGGAGCCCGGCCCGGTGGCGTACGCGGAATTCCGCGGCGACGCGACCGTCGAGGCGCTCGGGACCGTGCAGGAGTTCCTGACCGGCGAGCACGACGGAAAGCTCGTGCTCGTCACCGAATCGGCCGTGGGGGAGGCGCCCGCCGACCCCGAAGCGGCCGCGGTCTGGGGTCTGGTGCGGTCCGCGCAGTCGGAACACCCCGGCCGGTTCGTCCTCCTCGACGTCGACACCACCGAAAACCTGGTCACCTGGGCGGGCGCGGCCGCCGCGTCCGGGGAGCCGCAACTGGCCTTGCGCGGCGGCGAATTCCAGGTGCCGCGGCTGGCGCGCGCGACCCTGCCGAAGCAGGAGCACGCCTGGAACCCGGACGGGACCGTCCTGATCACCGGCGCGAGCGGCGTGCTCGGCGGCCTGCTCGCCCGGCACCTGGTGACCGTCCACGGCGTCCGGCACCTGCTGCTGCTCAGCCGCAGCGCGCCGCCCGCCGAGGAGCTGACCGGCGCGTCAGTGACCGTGCTCTCCTGCGACGTCGCCGACAAGGCCGCCCTCGAAAGCGCGCTGGCGGCCATCCCCGCCGAGCACCCGCTGACGGCCGTGGTGCACGCCGCGGGCGCCCTCGACGACGGAGTCCTCGAAGGACTGACGCCGGAGCGGCTGGACACCGTGCTGCGGCCCAAAGCCCTGGCTGCCAAGCACTTGCACGAGCTGACCGCGCACCTCGACCTCGACGCGTTCGTCCTGTTCTCCTCCTTCGCCACGACGATGGGCGGCGCCGGCCAGGCCGGCTATTCCGCGGCCAACGCCTACCTCGACGCCCTCGCGCAGCACCGCCGCGGCCTGGGCTTGCCCGCGACGTCGCTCGCGTGGGGGCTGTGGGAAGCGCGCAGCGGCCTGACCGCGCACCTCGGCGACGACGACGTGTCGCGGCTGGGCCGGTCCGGC
>NZ_JAAGNB010001760.1:0-29001 GCF_010550475.1 Amycolatopsis sp. SID8362 | reverse complement strand
GACGAGCTGGCCGCGCTGTGGGCGGAGCCGGAGCTGCACCGCGACCTGCGCCGCGCCATCGTGTCGGCCGCGCGCCGGGTGCTCGACGACGACCGCGCGTGGCAGTGGCTGACCGAAGCGACCGGCCTGACCGCGGTCGCCACCGCCGTGACCGAAGCCGACCCGATGACCATCCCGGAGCGGTATCGCGCGCGCTACGGCGCGCTGGTGCGGACGGTCGCCGGCAGCGCCGACCCGGACACCGCGCGAACCGGCTTGGCCGCCTGGCCCGCGTGGAGCGTGTGGGACCGCGAAGGAGCCGCTGCGCTGATCGCCCAGATCGCCGACCTGCACCGCACCGCGACCTGGCAACCGGCGGCCGAAGCGGTGCTCACCGCGTGCGCTGTCACCGGTGATACGGCGCCGTTGGACGCCGTGGTCAGCGCACTCGTCGAAGTGGACGACGTCGTCGTCGCCGACCGGGACCAGCCGGCACGGCAACGACTGCGCGACTTCCTCCGGCGCTTCGGCGACCACCTGAGCGCCGGCGGCGAAACGATGCGCGGCGCGGCGGAGCAGCTGTCGACGACGCTCGCGCACCGCGAAGAGCACCGAACGGACGCGCTCGCGCTCGCCGTCACCGCCCTGCCCCACCGCGGGGACCTCCTGCCGGCGCTGCGCGGGATCGCCGCCTTCGCCGACCGTCCGGCACTGGCGTGGCAGGTGGCGGACCGGCTGGCGGAGTGGCTGACCGGCCACGACCGGAGCAGTCCCGAACTGCTCGGCACCGCCCTGGCCCTCGAAGCAAGCCCGGCGGAGGCGTTGCTGGCGGCGAGCATCACGAGCCAGGCCGGCCCGCAAGCCGGCTGGCCGCGTCCCTGGCGCGAGCTGGTCTTGTCGCTGCGCGACCATCCCGACGCCGACGTCCGCGAACGCGCGTCCCACATCTCCTTCGCTCCCGAGTGACCGGCCTACCAGCCGACGGGACCGAGGCGGTCGATGAAGATCCCGGTCGGTCCGTCGGCGTCGAGTGTCGCGAGTTCGATGATCGGGTCGGTGCCCTCGGTGACCGTCAGCTGGCCGGTGTGGTTGTTCATGTCGGTGGCGGTGAACTTGTGGTTGGCGACCTCGCCGGGGGTCATGGCGTTGAACTTGATGTCCGGGAACGCCTGGGCGTACCGGACGGTGATCATGTTCAGCGCGGCCTTCGACGAGCTGTAGGCGAGCTCGTGCATTTTCGTGACGGGCTGCGTCGGATCGGCCATGACCGCGAAGGAACCGCCGCCGCTCGACACCATCACCACCCGTGGGTGGTCCGCCGCGACCAGCAGGGGAAGGAACGCGTGCGTGACCCGGACCGGCCCGTACACGTTGGTGTCGTAGACGGAGTGGATCTCCTCGGCCGTCGCGTCCGCGGGCGGAACGACCTTTCCCGGCGCGCCGGCGTTGTTGATCAACACGTCCAGCCGGTCGGTGTGCTTCCGCACGAGCCGCACGGCGTCGGCCACCGACTCGTCCGAGGTCACGTCCAGTTGGACCATGACCACGTTCGCACCACCGGCGGCCAGCTTGTCGGCGGCCGCCTGGCCCCGGCCTTCGTCCCGTGAGCCGAGGAAGACCGTCCAGCCCAGCTCACCGAGCCGCCGGGCCGCTTCGAAACCGAGTCCCTTGTTGCCTCCGGTGATCAACACCGAGGTCTGTTCCTTGTTCGTCATGACCACCAGACACCGCTTTCCGCGCTGCTGTGACAACATGTGAACGGCCTCACATACGGCCCTCAGGGAGACCAGCGCCATCGGTCCAGGTCGGGCCAGAGGGTAGGCAGGGCAGCGGCGAGCCGGCCACCGAAGGCGACGGTTCCTTCGTGGGAGGCGTAAGCGATCCAGGTGAGCGTGTCATCGCTCCACACCCCTTCAGCACCGGTGTACCGAGGCGCGACCAGGTCCACGTCGATGAGGTACTCCTCGCCGTATTCGCGCAGCTCGGTCACGCGACCACCGCCTGCCGCCCGCAGCGCAGTGCGCACGTGCGTGACAGCCTCCGGCAAGTCCCACATGACCGCCTCGACCAGTACCAGCACCTCCGGCGGGGCCTCGGCAGCGATCATCGGATGCCACATTCGGTCGACCAGCCCCCAGCGCCGCTGGAGCTGCTGCTGCCGGGCGGCCGATTCAGCCGACGTGAGCACACGCCGGTACGGCAGTGGCTGTACGCGCAGATCGCCGCAGCCGGCCCACTCCCGCACGGCCGAGGAGAACAGCCGTCGTTCCTCGGCCATCACCGTCGCGGCCACCTCGTTCGACGCGGGCTCGGTGAACGGGGACCGGGCAGTTGCCGCCGCCTCGACAAGCCAGGCCAGCAAGCTGGGCTGGTCGGGAAGCCGATCCGGATCGAGCCGCTCGACCTGCGCCAGCATCGCCTCGACCACGTTGTAGCGCGGGAAAATCCGGTAGGCCTCAGTGCTGTAGCCGAACCCGACGCGTCCCTGGTCGGGGAGCGTGGCGTATTGGTCGACCAGCTCGGCGTAGCGGTCCATCAGGTACCGACGGGCCGCCACGTGCAGAGTCACTGAGTCCACCACCGCAGACTTGCACATGCCCGGCCGCCCATCGACCGCGGTGTCGGCACGCGTGAAAATCGGCATGCGTCAGGACGGAGCCAGTGAGAACAATGGCGGATATGAACGCCAAGCCGCCGACGGCGCAAATGCGATTTGCCGACCCCGGTGTATCGCTGTATGCCTTGGCGGAGAGCGCGATCCAGGTGGTTTGTCCGGCATGCCAGGACCGCGCTGAGGTGGTGCCGTGGCTCGACGGGCAACCGCGAAGCCCCTACTCGATCAGGTGGCCTCGCCGGCTGGTGTGCCGCGCTTGTGGCCACGTCAGGGGCCGGCCTGGCGAGGCCCAGCACGTGATCTCGTGCTGGGGCGGTCCGGTTGATCCGTACTTCCGTCAACCGCTGTGGCTGCGAGCGGATTGCTGCGGGAACCGGACTCTGTGGGCGTTCAACGAACGCCACCTGGACATCTTGGAAAGCTACGTCGGCGCCCGGCTCCGCGAACGCGGCGAACGCCCCGGGATGACCATGGTCGCCCGGCTTCCGGGATGGCTGAAGTCGGCCAAGCACCGCAGCGAGATCCTGCGCGTCATCGGCCGGCTGCGAGCGTCCCTCTCGCCGTAGACGGGTCAATTCGTCGCGGCCCGCCGCTGGTGCAGTGACCGCCTACGCCCGGGCGAGACGCTCGGCGGCGGCCTCCTGCACGTCCGTGCGCTCGATGGGCGAGTCACGCAGCCGGCCGAGCTGCCGGAAGACCTCGCCGGTGAGCGGCGCATGTCGTGCGGCCACCAGCCGGACATCGCCCTCGCAGTCCGCGAGTGCGTCGGGCAACCACTCCCGGGTGGTGCCAGGATCCAGCGCCAGCAGGGCATTCACATAGGCGGCCCGTTCGTAGGAGTGTGGACTCTGGCGCCACAGCGAACGAAACCTTGGCGCGACCTCAGCGACGCCCAGGCGCGCGAACCCGCGAGCCAGGTCGTCGTAGCCACACCATTCGTCTTTGTCACTGTCCAACCGCTCGAGGGCGTCCAGCAACGCGGGAACGTCTTCGACGTCACCATGTTCGGTAAGCGTCACCACCGCTCTCCACCACAGTGGATGGGACGGACTGCGGGCCCACTGGCGAGCGTGTCTCACGGTCTGCGGGCCCAGCTTCACGAGCGCGTGGACCAATCCGATGCTCCGGGCGTCCGGGCGGGCGGCCAACCGGTCGGCGACGTCGAGCAACCTCCGCTCCGGATCGCGATGCCGCGCGAACTCGTGCAGCACGGCCGAAAGCGTTTCGGGGGAAGCATCCGGGTCGGCGAGCAGGCTGAGCAACCCGGCCACCGGAACTTCACGATAGCGCAGACTCGGACACTGCCAGCCAACCGACGGCCGGGCACGCTGGAGCAGAGCGTCGATCCGGCGATCACTGCCGGCCCACCTCGACCACGGTTCCCGACCGGCGAAGACCTCCTCCTCCGGCAAGGCGTTCACCGCACGGCCCGCGACGATCGGAGCGAGGTCGTCCCACCATTCGCCGGGCCAGCTATCGGCAATGGTCTCGACGACCTCGATCCACCGTTCACCCTCGGACACATATCGGCGCAAAGCGTCCGCCGCCGCGACAACGTGCGTCCGGGCAAGGGCAGCCAGAACTTCGACGCTCTGACCGAACCGGTTGCCGTCGTACCCGGTGTTCAGCCCCGTTCGCCAGAGCTGCTCGACGATGGGGTCGACCGACAACCCGACGTCGACGACCAGCCGGGCGAGATACACCGTCCGCTCGTCGACCTGCCGGTCCCACCGGTAGTCCCGGCGCACGCAGTCCACCACGAGTTCTGGCGCGACCCGGTGCGTCGCAACCCAGGCACCGGCCGCACCGCAGCCGCGTTGCAGAGCACCCCGCAACGTCTTGGCGGGCGCGTAGCACCAGTCGTCGTTCCCGGCGTCCGTGTCGTCGATCATCGTCCGCCAGTGTGAGTCAGTGCCCGTCCTGCGGCCAGCAGATTACGCCGGGTTCGGGTCCGACAGACGCCACCACAGCCGGCGCCTGACTGGCGGTTGCGGCAAGAGAGCGCGTACGTGCTCGGGGACCTGCGCGCCGGCTGCGGCAGCCTCGACGTACGCCTTGGCGCCTTGTGCTCCGAGGTCGGGTGCGGAAGCACGCACAAGCCGGAGTGCGTCGAGGCGCTGACCGGAATCGAGCAGCTCAGTGATCCGGGACCGCAGGGGGTCATCGCGTTCGAGCCCGCGAACCTGCTCGAGATAGTCCTCTATCCACTCACCGCCCTCCGGATCGGCGGTCGCATGCACCGTGTGCAGGCTGCCGTCCACCCCGTCGACCAGGAAGGGCCCGTGGCCCACCACCATGTCAATGACCTCGCGGGTGCGCACATAGCGCTCACTTTGGCTGCCGATCAGCCAGCCGAGTCGGTGTGGACGGACATCCGTGATCACCATCCTCGGCCGGCCCCGTGCCGGCCACCCGGCCAGATGCCGCTCCACGACCTGGATGGCCCACGCCTTCGACACCATGGCAACAGGCTATGGGACAAAGTGTGTGGGCGTGCGCGCATCCGCCGCAGAATCGTCTCCGGTGCTCGCTCATGCGGATGAGATTTTGGGCTTGTGGGCGAGGATAAACTGGCGCCGTGGTGTTCTCGGGGGAACAGTGGTTGACGCAGGTCTTTCGACCGGCGGTGGCGGCAGTGAACCGTGCTCGACACACATCCTCGGTGGGCGCGATTTCCGTGGATCCGTTGCGCATGCTGGGAAGTCGGCTCGCGGCGCAGGTTGAGGCGCTCGGTGATACCGGTGTGCTCACCGACGACCAGGAAAGGGCCGCGCTCGACACCCTCGAGGACGCCGGGATCATGCCGGAGGTCCGGTCGGTGTCGGCCTCGGCGTCGTCTTCGGACGCCGCAGGTGACTTCGCTCCCGTGGCTGTGGGCACGAGTTCGGCGGCGGTCGTCCCGAAACTCCTCGAGCCGCCGACGTTGCGTGGTGTCCTGGCGGGGGCGCGACAGCTCGGGCAACTCCACGGACAGCCGGTGACCCTGATCTCGGCCGAGTTGTGGCACGACCGGTTCTTGGTTGACCTCTACACCAACCCGAGCCCGGAGCACCGCGACAGACGAGCCCGGGCCGCGTGAGTATCTGGAGTCGATGAAGCGCCAACGCCGCGGGCAGGCCACCCAGCGACCGGGCCGGGCCGCCATCGGCTCGCCGCTGGCCGACCTCACCTGGCAACTACGCGACGAGCACGGGACCGCGTATCGCCGAACCGGCGGCTCAGCCGAATCGGGAGACCGCCTCGACCGGCAGCGAATGCAATGGTCCCCCTCGCCGCCGGAGCAATCCGGACGCCTCACCCTCCTCGCCACCGACACCACGGGGGCGATCGTGTTCAACGCTGAAATCCCCGTCCCTCGACTGACCACGTAAGGCCGCGGGGCGGTCACACCGTCACGGTGCACGCTCAGGCCGAAGCCCGCGCAACGTGGTAGCACCGGCGCCGGACAGCTGCAGGAAGCGTCGCGGTGCTCGTTCACGTGCTTGCATCGCCCAAGCAAGGTCCGAGTGCTCTTGCGCCGAGAGCGACCGGCCGCAAATCCTCGATACGGCCCGCGATCCCGCTGGCTGATTTCGATGCGATCGAGGATTCGCCATCATGGCGGCCATTCACCTAGCGCCACTCCGACCCCCGAACTCCGCGTGGGTCAACGCCTCACATGCCGATGAGCGGAACTCGCGACGTCGGCCCAGCCGCCCGGTTCGCGCCGCCTACCCCCCAGCGGGACCATGACCAGGTGAAATACAAGCTGCTGTGGACGATGGAGCTGACCCTCGCCGTCCTCGGGGTTGCCTGGCTGGTTCTGTTCCTCCGCTCCGGGCAGGCGGTCGGGCTCCTGCTCGCCTGGGACGTGGTGGCGATCGCGTACATGATCACGGGCTGGCTGGCCACGCGCCACGAACTGCCCGCCGGGCGGCCCGAGGACCTGCGGGAGCTGGTCGGCCCTCGCTGGTACACGCAGCTCTTCGCGCTGGTGGTCAGCTGCGCGGGTCTCGCGGCGGGCTTGATGGTGATCGTGAACCGCGGCTCGGGCGGGGCAGCCGCGGTCGCGGCGGGCACGATCCTGCTGTCGTGGCTGCTGCTGCACTCCGCGTTCGCCCAGATCTACGCCCGCGAGTACGTCGGCGAACGCGGGCTGGAGTTCCCGGGCTGCCCGGCCCCGCAGGCCACGGAGTTCGTCTACTTCGCGATCACCATCGGGACCTCGTTCGCGGTCTCCGACGTCACGGTGACGACCCGCCCGATGCGACGGCGGGTCATCGCTCACGGCGTCGTCAGCTTCTTTTTCAACACCGCGCTGATCGCCATCGCGATCGACTGGATCAAGAGCTGACCTGGGATCGGGCGTTGCGCCGGCTGCCGTTGATCAGGTCGTTGAAGCGGTCGACGGCCCAGATCGTGCGCAACCCGAGCCGGCCCATCATCATCGGGCGCGGGAACTTCGGCTTCGCCGCCCACAGGGTCTGCAGGTCCTCGTGCCGCTCGCCGTCGACGATAGCGTCGGCGATGAGGGTGCCCACGTACGGTGCCTGTGCCAGGCCGTGGCCGTTGCACGCGATCGAGTAGTGGATGTTGTCACCGAGCCGGCCCGCGAGGGGCAGCCAGGACGACGTGATGGCGATCCACCCGCCCCAGGCCCGCTCGATCGCGAGGTCCGACAGCGCCGGGAAGCGCGTGGCGAAGGCGCCGGCCAGCTCCTCGACCAGCTCGGGGTCCGGGGTCTTCTCGGGCAGCGGGTAGCTGGTTCCGCGTTCGAGGCGCCGCACGCCGAACACGATGGTGTCGCGCGGGGTGAGCCGGTAGTTCTCCATGATCGCGTGCTGGGTGACGAGCCCCATGCGGCTGGTCCAGCCCAGCGCCGCGAGCCGGGCGGGGTCGATCGGCTCGGTTTCCACCTCGGCCACGTAGATCGGGACCGACAGGTGCCGCGGGGTGATGCCCCACTCCCCCGCGAAGGCGTTCGTGGCCAGCACGACCCGGTCCGCGCGGACGTGGCCGCCGGGCGCGGTGAGGACGACCTGGGCACCGTCGCGCGCGACGTCGGTGACCTTCGTCCGCTCGAAGACCCGGGCGGGCGAGCCGAGCAGGACCCGCCGCATGCCCAAGGAGAACTTGCCCGGGTTCATCATACCGCCGACGACCTCGCGCAGGCCGCCCACGAAGCCACGCGGGATCCCCAGCTCCTCGCTCGTGCCGACCTCGACGTGGCCACCCGCCCGGGTGACGATCTTCGCCACCCGCCGCACCCGGCCCATCTGCCCGCGGGACACGGCGGCGAAGGCGTTGCCCGTGGCCTCGTAGTCGCAGTCGATGTCGTGCTTGGCGATGAAGTCCTCGACGTGGTGGGCGGCGTGCTCGGCGAGCCGCATCATGCCGGGCATCTTCTTGCGCGACAACAGGTTGAGCAGCTGCAGGTCGCCGCCGGGGGCGCCGGCCAGCTGCCCGGCGTTGCGCGAACTCGAGCCGTGTCCGCAGAACTCCGCCTCCAGCAGCACCACGTCGTGGCCGCGTTCGGTCAGCCGCAGCGCGGTCGACATGCCGTTGATGCCCCCGCCGACGACGACGGTGCCGCAGGTGAGGTCCGCGGCCAGGCCCGGCCGGACGTCCACGGGCGGATCCACCCAGCCGCTGAAGGTCGTGTACTCGACGTTGTCCGTCTTCATGGCAGTCGCTCCTCAGACCGAAGTGGCGCTGCGCGAGTGGGAAGCGGGCTCGACGCCGGTGCGGACGTTGTGCTCGTGCAGGGCGCGGTAGCAGCGGAAGTAGACGAACAGCTGGGTGCCCCACGTGCCGAGCGCCAGGATGTAGAACACCGTGCGGTGCTGGTCGTCCGGGAACGGGAAGAAGTCGTACGTCAGCGCGATCGCGGTACCGGCCGCGGTGGCGAGGCCGGCCGCGATCGCCAGGGTCTTGGCTCCGATCTTCCACAGCCGCACCGAGAAGTAGGCGAGGAACAGCGTCGTGAGGACGTTGACGACGATGTAGAACGTCGCGGGGCCGACGTGCAGGTGCTCGCCGCGGAACTGCTGCAGGTACGCCCCCGCGGCGATGGCCACGGCGAAGGCCCCGATGTCGGCGGCCAGCGACGGCTTGTACCGGTGCGTCACGCGCATCAGGCCCATCACCAGGATGAGGGTGATGCCGACCGACCGCGAGAACGCGTCGAAGAAGTAGGCGACGGTGTAGAGGAAGCTGCCGTCATCGCCGCCGAGCAGCGACCAGACGAGGAAGTTCGTGCCGGAGGTGGCGACGATCATCCACTCCAGGCCCAGCAGGTAGTTGGCGTAGCGGCGGATGAACTTCACGCCGTAGAAGAAGCCGGCGAAGATCATCCAGAGATCGGCCAGCATGAAGAGCAGCTCTTTCATGTCATCGAGTCCTTTCGGAAGGCGGCCCGCGCCTGTGATCGCGCTCATACGGTACGACGGACTTAGTCATCTGTTCAAGATGTTTGACTAACTTCTTCGCTTCGGCCTCCTGGTAGCCTTGGCGGTGACTTAATCAAGCGTCCAACTAATCTCGGTCCAGGAGGGTTCGTGCCACGGATCTCCGCAGCACAGCGGCGGCAGGACTTCGTCCGCGCCGCCGTCGAGGTCATCGCGACCCACGGCATCGACGGCGCCACCACCCGGCGCATCGCCGAACAGGCCAAGGCGAACCTCGCGATGGTCCACTACTGCTATGACTCCAAAGAGGACCTGTTCGCCGACGTCTACGAGTTCGTGGTCGGCAAGTTCCGCGACCTGACTGCGGCGGTCGACCCGCAGGCCACTGTGGAGCAGACGGCCCACAAGATGCTGCGCGACACGATGGAGTACTACGTCGAGTCGCCGAGCTTCGCCGTCTCCGCGCTGGAGCTCATCAACTGGGCCCGGCGCCAGCACGGGAGCCGCGGGATCGAGCTGTTCGACAAGGCACTCGAAGGCGTGCGCGCCACGCTCCGGGCCGCGGCCGGCGAGCGCCCCATCGACGACGAGACGATCGACGCGATCGCGTCGGCGATCGCCTTCGTGGCCGATGGCTTCGCCGTCAGCTGGATCACCTACGGCGACCGCGCCCTCGCCGAGAAGCAGATGGAGATCGCGGACTCCCTGCTCGACAGCTGGCTGACGGCCCGGCTGGGCGCGACGAACCAGCGCGCGACGAAGCGACGTCGCACCGCCGCCTCGCGTTGAGGGATCAGCCGGCGTGCCGTTCGAGCACCCGCTTGAAGCCACCCGTGTGCCGGGCTCGTGACAGCACCGTCGCGAGCACGACCAGTGCCGGGAAGACCAGCGAGACGTAGTAGGTCGTGGTGAAAGCGTCGGCGCTCGGGATGTGCGATCCGTCCAGCAGGTAGTCCGACGTCTTGAGGTTCACCGACGCCGGATCGACCGTGCCCGCCACCAGGCCGGCGACGTCGACCGAGTGGTAGACGAACCCCGATCCGTTGAGCACGATGGTGACGACCGCGGCGCCGACCGCGATCCCGATCGCCATCAGCGTGCCCGGCATGCCCGCGGCCATGCCGGACTTCGCCTCCGGCACGACGAACTGCGGGATCGCGAACGCGGCGCTGTAGCCCGCCCGGCTGCCCAGGCCGATGATCCCGGACGCGACGACGTAGTGCCACGCCTGGTCGTGGGCGAGCCCGAGGAAGAGCAGGCCGGCCCCGCAGGCGAGCGCTCCGCCGATCAGGATGATCTCCGGCCGGCCGCGCGCGATGAGCTTCTCCGAGTACTTGCCGCTGATGAACATGGTCAGCGCGAACGGCAGCAGGATCAGGCTCGTGGTGAAGGGGTCGAAGCTCAGGCCGTACTCCGCGAACGCGCGCGACCACCCCGTCTTCCCGCCGTCGGCGGACAGCGGCAGGCCGTGCACCGTCTGGGCGTAGTAGTTGGCCAGCACCAGGAACGCGGCGTCGATGCAGCCGAAGAGCCCGGCGGACACGCAGGCGGTGGTGACGTACGGCGTCCGCAGCACGCCGACGTCGAAGACCGGGGCCTTCACCCGCCGCTCGGCGAACACCCACCCGGCCGCGGCGAGGACACCGGCGAGCAGGATCACCGGGGCGTTCTGGCCGATCACGCCGTCCGGCGGCGCGCTGAGCGCCAGCAGGATCAGCGAGACCCAGCCGACGAGCCACAGCGTGTTGCCGGCGCCGAGCCGCCCCTTGGACCGCGGGGCCGAGTTCGGGACGACCACCAGCAGCGCGATCGTGGTCAGCGCGAACAAGCAGGCGAGCACGAAGTAGAAGGGCGCGATCGACAGGGCGGGCACCGTGCCGTCGGCGTTGAGGTGCGAGGGCAGCGACCAGATCCGCACGGACACGCCACCGCCGACCATGCCCAGCACCACGCCGCTGCCGGTGGCCATGATCAGCACCATGACCGCCGTCGAGATCCCCTTGCCGCGCAGGTACCGGCGCAGGAAGCTCAGCGGCACCAGCTGCGCGGCACTGCCGAAGCCCAGCAGCGCGGAGCCGGCGACCAGCGCCGGGTAGGTGTCGCCGACGGCCGCCACGAGCGCGCCGCCGGCCAGGAACCCGCCGGCGAGCAGGGCGATCGACCGGTCGCTCAGCATGTCGGTCAGCCGCGGGATGAGCACGAACCCCGCGCCGCCGCCGAGGGTCAGCGCGGCCAGGATCCAGACCGCGGCGCTCACGGAGTTGTGGGCGTAGCTCGTGGTGATGACCGGCAGCAACGGCGGCACCATGAACGAGACCGCGTTGGTCACGGTGGCCAGCAGCCCGGCGACGGCGAGCAGGGCCGTCCGGCTGACCCGCCGCGTGCCCTCGAGGGCCCGCACCTGGGCGAGCGCTAGTTCGATTTGCATGGTTCTCTCCAAGTGGTCACAACGGGAGGTCGGGGCTGTCGACGCCGACGACGCGGTCGCCGCAGAAGACCCGCACCGACTCGGCCGGGCCGTGCCCGCCGATGCCGGCCGGGCCCCAGAAGCTCTGCGCGGAGTCGTCGCCGAGGTCGGCGATCTTCGCGCCGTTCACCCGCACCTCGCCCGCGACGAGGCGGGCGCCGACCTCGATCGCGCGGTCGGTGTCGGAGCCGAAGACGTAAGCGTCCAAACCGGACGGTGCGGCGTTGGCGATCCGCACCGCATCCTCGGTGGAGCCGACGTCGTGCACGGAGACGAGCGGGCCGAACAGCTCCGCCGTGGCCCGGGCCGGGTCGGCGCCGACGGCGACCGTCGGGGACAGGAAGAAGCCGCCGAGGTCAGGCAGCCGCGCAGGCTGGTGGATGCTCGCGCCGAGGTCGCGCAGCCCCGCGATCCGGGTGTCCAGGGTGCGGAAGTGCGGCTCGTTCGAGATCGGGCCGACCTGGGAGTCCTCGTCGAGCGAGTGGCCGACGACGAGCTTGGCGATCCGCTCGGTCAGCGCCTCGACCAACGGGTCCACAATGGACTGCGGGGCGAGCACCTTGCCCGGCCCCTCGCACCATTGACCGTTGAGCTTGGTCATCCCCTCCAGGATCCCGTCGGCGGTGACGTCCAGGTCGGCGTCGTCGAGCACCACCACCGGGTTGTTGCCGCCGAGTTCCAGTTGCAGGACCTTGAAGTCCTCGGCCGCGGCGCGGGCGATGGCGCGGCCCGCGCCGGGTCCGCCGGTGAAGGAGACGATCTTGATCCGCGGGTCGGCGGTGAGCCGCGCGCCGACGTCGCCGGTGCCGTGCACGAGCTGCAGCGCACCGCGGGGCAGGCCCGCCTCGACGAAGCACTCGACGACGAGCTGCGCGCTCGACGGCGCGTGCTCGGAGGGTTTCAGGATCACCGGGCAGCCCGCGGCGATCGCGCTGGTCACCTTGGCGGCGGGGATGAAGCTCGGGCCGTTCCACGGCGTGAGGATCGCGGCCGGACCCCAGGGCACTTTGTAGAGCCGGACGTCCCGCCCGCCGGCGGCCAGGGCCCGCACGCGCGGGATGGCCACCAGGTCGGCCGCGGCGGCGCGGATCCGGTGCGGCAGGAACGCCGCGACCGTGCGGGTGACGCCGATCGGCGTGCCGCTGGTGAGCGCGTCCGCGCGGGCGATGTCCTCGACGCGGCTCTCCACGATCGCGGCCACCCGCTCCAGCAGCTCCGCCCGCTCCCGCCGGGCGTCCTCGTCCCACGGGGCGGTGTCGTACGCCTGCTCGGCGTGGCGCAAGGCGCGTTCGAGGTCGTCCGGTGTGGTGGTGGCGAGCCGGTGGACGGGCTCGCGCGTGTTGGGGTCGACGTTCCAGGCATCCCCGGCGTTCGCGCACTCGCTCCACTCGCCGGCGATGTAGTTGTGCGGCATGGCGTTCACCTCCGTTGGTCAGGACTGCAGGTCGACGACGATGCGGGTGACGCCGCCGGACGTCATCGCCTCGAAGCCCTTGGTGATCTCGGCGAACGGGATGACCCGGGTGACCATCTCGTCGAGCAGCAGCCGGCCCTGCTGGTAGAGGCGGGCGAACTGCGCGATGTCCTCGCGGGCCTGGCCGGAACCCATGTAGGAGCCGATAAGTCGCTTTTCCTGGAAGAAGAAGTCCAGGGCGGGCACGCTGATCTCGGTGCCGCCGGGCGCGATCCCGACCAGGCAGGCCGTGCCCGTGGGGCGCACGAGCGCGAGGGCGGTCGCGGCGGTGCGGGCCGAGCCGACCGCCTCGAAGGCGTAGTCGACGCCGTCGCCGAGCAGGCGGTGCAGTTCCGCCACGGGGTCGCTGGCGCCGTTGATGACGTGGGTGGCACCGTAGCTGCGGGCGGCTTCCAGGCGCTCGTCGTCGAGGTCGATGGCGACGATCGCGGACGCGCCGGCCAGCCGGGCGCCCTGGATGATGGCCGAGCCGACGCCGCCACAGCCGACGACCGCGGCGGTGCTGCCCGGCCGCAGCTGCGCCCCGCGGAACACCGCGCCGACGCCGGTGACGACGCAGCACGACAGCAGGCAGCCGACGTGCGACGGGACATCGTCCGGCAGCTTCACGAGTGCGTTCTCCCGCATAAGCGTGTGCTGGGAGAACGCGCCGATGTCGCCGAGCCGCGCGATGGGGCGGCCGTCGGCGAACTGGAACGCCGGCCGCGGGCGGCGGCGGATCTCCTCGACGCGCAGGCACTGGGTCGACCGGCCCGCGTCGCAGTTGGCGCACAGGCCGCACGAAGGAGTCAGCGCTCCGGTGACCCGGTCGCCCGGGCGCAGCTCGGTGACGGCCGTGCCGACGGCCTCCACGACCCCCGCCACTTCGTGGCCGAGCACCACCGGGACTTCGGTGGGCACGTGGCCCGTCATGTAGTGCAGGTCGCTGTGGCACAGGCCGACGTGGGTGACCGCGACCCGCACCTCGTGCGGTTCCGGGTCGTCCACCCGGATGTCGGTCAGCTCCAGCGGCTGGTTGATTTCGGTCAGTACTGCGGCACGGGTGTCGATCACGCGGCCGCCTCCTTCGGGGTAGTGGGTCAGGTTCGGGCGGACCAGAAGGCCTCGACGCCCGCACTGAGGGCGCCGCTGCGCCAGGCCTCGCGCGCCGCCTCGTCCTCGCGGGCGAAGGCGGCTTCGACCTCCTCGGCCCGCGGACGCAGGAGGGCGAGGTGCAGGGCCGTCGTGTTGCCTTCCGGCGTCCACGCGTGCACGGTGTCGATCGCGCGGTCGAGCAGTGCTTCGGGCTCGACCAGCTCGTCGAGCAGGCCGATCCGCAGCGCCTCCTCGGCGCCGACCCGCGGAGAGCCGAGCACCAGGCGCATCGCGTGGTGGCCGATCAGGCGGTGCAGCAGCACGCTCGACGCGTTGGAGATCGTGAGTCCCCGGCCGTTCTCGGGCTGGTAGTACTCGGTCGCCGCCGTGCCGATGCGCGCGTCGCAGCAGAGCGTGATTTCCGAGGCGCCGCCGACGGCGATGCCGTTGACGGCCGCGACCACCGGCACCCGCGTCGCGAGGATCGCGCGGGTGATGTCGTGGAAGCTCTCGAACGCCTGCCGGACTTCGGCGTCGGTCGTCGGCGCCTGGCGGAGGTCCTCGCCCGCGGAGAACGCGCGTCCGGCGCCGGTGAGCACGATGCCGCGCACCGCCTCCCCGGTGCCGAGTTCGCGGATCAGCGCCGCGAGCCGGAGGCGGGTGTCCACATCGAGGACGTTGAGCTTCTCGGGACGGCTGAAGGTCACGACGGCAACTTCGCGGACGACGTCGAGGAACGGATGCACGGCTAGCTCCTTCGGGGTGCGAAGTCGTAGGTGACGCCAGGGTTCTTCTCCCGCAGCGCGGGCTTGGAAACGCGCTCGGACGGGGTGCGGGGGAAGTCCGCGACGAACTCGACGTACCGCGGCACCTTGAAGCGCGCGAGCTGGGTGCCCGCCCGTTCGAGGATGTGCCCGGCGGTCGTCCGATCGGCCGCGATTCCGTTGCGCAGCTGGAGAAACGCCTTGACCTCCTCGCCGAGAACGTCGTCCGGGACGGCGACCACGGCGGCGGCGACCACGTGGTCGTCGCGTTCCAGCGCCGCCTCGACCTCGGCGCAGGCGACGTTTTCCCCGCCCCGCCGCACCATGTCCTTGATCCGCCCGACGAGCCGGATGCCACCGGGACCGCGGACGACGAGGTCGCCGGTGTGCAGCCGGCCGTCGCGCAGCCCGCCTTCGGGGCGGTTCCAGTAGCCGTTCATCATCGGCTTGCCTTCGACGACCAGCTCCCCCGGTTCGCCGTCCGGTACCTCGTTTCCGTCCGGGTCGACGACGTGAACCCGCTTCGTGGGCACCGGGCGGCCGAGGCTGCCGGAGCCCACCGCTTCGGTGTCGGCGAACGGGCTGAACAAGTCCACACCGGACTCGGTCATCCCGTAGATCTCCCGCCACGGGGCACCCCACCGTTCCTCCAGCCGCGCGTGCAGCGCGACGGGAATCCCCGAGCAGAACACCATCCGGAGCCGGTTGTCGCGGTCTTCAGGCGTCGGCGGCTGCTTGAACAGCAGCGTCGGCATCGATCCGAGGACGTAGAAGAACGTGACGCCGTGGCGGCGGACGTCGGCCATGAAGGTCGACGCGGAGAACCGGGGCAGGACGACCAGCGGCGCGCCGGCGGTCAGCGCCAGCGCGGTGTTCCACTGTGGATCCATGTAGGAGAACGGCTGGGACGTCAGGATGACGTCCCCGGTGCCGAGCCCGGTCGCGCCCGCGCAGATCCAGCCCAGCCGCAGCCAGTAGTCGTGGGTGAGGATGCAGGCCTTCGGGAAGCCGGTCGTGCCCGAGGTGTACTGCAGGTTCGCCAAAGTCGCGGCCTCGATCGGGATCTGCGGCGCTTGCGCGGGAAACTGCTCCGAGCCGTCGTCGACCACGCGGACGTCCGCGCCGACCTCGGCCACCAGCCCGGCCCGCTCGGCGTCGGTGAAGACGATCCGGGCGCCCGAGTCGCGCAGCACGAACGCGAGATCCGCGCTCCGGTACGAGCAGTTGACCGGGACGACGACCGCGCCCGCCTTCAGCGCGGCCAGCCACACGACGGGCCACTGGACGACGTTCGGGAGCATGATCGCGACCCGGTCCCCCGGACGGACGCCGTCCACCTCGATCAGGCGGTGCGCCAGCCGCGAAGTCCAGGCGTCGATCTCGCCGAAGGTCCAGGATCCTTCGGCGAACTGCAGGAACTCCCGATCGGCGGCGTCCTCGGCCCGGCGGGCCAGCAACCCGGTCAGCGTCGGGACCGGCGGGTCTTCGCCCATGTTCACACGTAGCTCCTCTCCAGCCTGCGGGCGGCCTCGGCGACGACCCAGGCGAACGTCGGGTCGCCGCCGGCCATCCACTCCGGGTGCCACTGGACGCCGAGGACCGGGGACCCCGGCAGCTCCACGGCCTCGACCACCCCGTCGCTCGTCCGCCCGGTCACGATCAGGCCGGTACCGCAGCGGTCGACCGCCTGGTGGTGCCACGAGTTGGTGCGCGCGGACGCACCGAACAGACCCGCGGCGGTCGAGCCCGGCTCGAAGGTCACGACGTGGTCGGCGGTCCCGTCGGTGGGCGCCACCTCCGGCGACAGGTGCGCCACCGGGCCGGCGGGCAGGTCGGCGATCAGCGTGCCGCCCAGGGCGACGTTGAGCACCTGGAGGCCGCGGCACACCGCGAGCAGCGGGATCCGGCGCTCGAGTGCCGCCCGGACCAGCGCGATCTCGTACTCGTCCCGGGCCACGTCGTGGACCATCGGGTCGGTGCGCGGATCGATGTCGCGGACGACCGACGTGTCACCGCCCCAGCACGCCGGGTGGACGTCCTGCCCGCCGGTGACCACGACCGCGGACAGCCACTCGCACACCCCCTCCACGTCCGTGTCGTAGGAGAGGTGCACTGGGATTCCCCCCGCCGCGGCGACCCGCGTCGCGAAGTCCGACATGGAGCTGTCCAGGCACCGGTCGCCGTACCTCGGGTCGGCCCCGTCGATCAGGGACAACCGGAAGCGCCTCCCGGTGATGCCGATCAGCGGCTTCACGGCAGCTCGAAGTAACGGGCCGACTCCCACTCGGAAAGCTCGGCGAACGGGTCACCACCCATGGTGTGGAAGGCGAGCCACTCCCACCGGCGCGACGCGACCCAGTAGTCGACGAACTCGTTCCCGAGCAGCTCGCGCAGGTTCACGTCGGCGTCGAGCGCGGCGGCCGCTTTCGTGATGGTGTCCGGGATCCGCTCGATGCCGAGCCCGGGCGGCAGGCACCACGCCATGTCGGTGACCGGCTCCGGCGGCTCGATCTTCTGCTCGACGCCCGCGACGACCCCGGCCAGGACGCCGGCGAGCGCGAGGTAGAGGTTCGCGTCCGCCCCGGGCAGGCGGTATTCGAGCCGGGAGTACTCCGGGTGCCCGACGACCGCGCGCACCGCGGCGGTCTTGTTGCTGATGCCCCAGCTGATCGTGACCGGGGGTCCGCTGAGGTCGACCAGCCTGCGGTACGACGTGATCTGGGGCAGCACGATCGAGGTGGTACCGGCGATGGTCGCCAGCAGGCCGCCGACGGCGTGCAGCATGGTCTCGGACGGCCCGTCTTCGGCGTAGAACTCGTTGACGCCGTCGCGCCGCAGCGACAGGTTGATGTGGGACGCCTGGCCGTAGCCGGCGGTGGGCTTGGCCATGAAGGTCACGCTGCGGCCGAGGTCGTGCGCCACCTCCCGCATCACCTGGCGCGTTCGCGCCCAGTCGTCGGCGACCTTGACCGGGTCACCCATCGCGATGTTCAGCTCGATCTGGCCGGCCGCGTCCTCGTCGTTCCAGGCTTCCCAGACGATGCCCACCTCGTCGAGGCGCTCGGCCACCGCGTGCATGTACTCGACCCAGTCCTTGGACTTGGCGTGGTGGTAGGCCGTGCCGGCGGCGCCGCCGAGCGGGGTCAGGTCGCGGTAGCCGCGAGCGCGTGCCTCGTGGATCGGCTCCTCGAAGACGGTGGCCTCGATCTCGACCGCGACGGTGGCGGTGTAGCCGTGCTGCGCGAGCCGGTCCACCATGCGGCGCACCAGGTTGCGCGGGCAGAGCGGAACCGGACGGCCGTCCTTGAGCCAGTAGTCGCCGATCACCGAGTCCAGGCCCGGCTTCCAGCGCACCAGGGTCGAAGGGTCGGGACGCAGGTAGACGTCGTCGATGTGGCCGCGCCACTCGGGGAACGGCGCCCCGAAGACCGGCAGGTTGCCCAGGTCGAGGCCGAACAGGAGGTCGGCGTGGGGGAAACCGGTGTCCTTACCGGACTCGAACTTCCGGGGCGAGACGACCTTGCCGAGGAAACACCCCTCGGGGTTCGTCGCTTCGAGCCGCACGGCCCGCGTCGCGGTGGGGGTTTCAGACATCGTAACGAACCTTCCAGGAGGCGCCGGCCATGACCGACAGCTGCGACATGGTTCCCCGCAGGCCCAGGGCTCCGGCGTTGAGAACGGCGAAAAGGTCGTCGGCACCGGAGAAGATCCCGGCGAGGGACTCAGGATCGGAGGCGATGAGGTACTGCGACGAGCCCTCGCCGAGCACGAGCTGCTCCAGCCCGCTCTCGCCCTCGGTGACCACCACCAGCGTCTCGGGCATCCCCGGGAGCGTGCGGGTGCGGTCCCAGAACCGTTGCGCCCCTTCGCGCCACGGCGGAATCGGCGGGGTGAGCGCGTGCAGCACCCCGGCGGCGAGGTCGGTGTCGCCGACGGCCTCCGCGGCCGGCGCGAACCGGCCGTTAAGGTCGACGGTCACCACCGCGTCGGGCTCGACGAGCACCCCGCCGGAGACGTCGATTCCCTTGGGTCCGAAGGCGATCGTGGCCGACTGGGGCGTGTCGTGCGATTTCACCGCGACCACCCCGCTGGTCCGGGTGAGCTCCTGCAGAGCGTGACCGGCGCGGTGGGCGTCCCGCAGCGTGCGGCCGATGAGCCGGACGAGCGGGCTGGCGTCGTCCTCGATCCTGATCTCGACCCGCGCGGCGTCCCGCTTCCCTCTGGTCATCTTCCGGTCCTCTCGGCGTAGAACTTAGTCATTTGACTGAGGCGTTTGACCAGTGATAGTGAGTCACGGGTCACAAGGTGTCAACACCTCTCCGCCGATTCGCCAGGAAAGGTCCCTCGATGACCACGCAGATCCCCCTGTGCTGGGCCCGGCTCGACAGCCACGCTTTCCTTGCCGCGCAAGCAATCGCGGCCGCCCTGCCCGCTCCCGTCCGCGAACTCGGCGCCGAAACCGCACGCAAGGTGCTGGCGAGCCCACCCGCCGACGTCCCCCTCACGCCGCTCGCCCGGGTCGAGGACCTCGCCGTACCGACGCGCGCCGGACGGCTGCGCGCCCGCCGCTACCACGCCCCGGCAACCCCGGGCGGCGTGTTGCTTTACCTGCACGGCGGCGGATTCGTCCTCGGAACCCTCGACGGCGTGGACGAGGCGTGCCGCGCCATCGCGGCCCGGTCGGGCTGGGACGTGGTCTCGCTCGAATACCGGCTCGCGCCCGAGCACCCGTACCCGGCCGCGCTCGAGGACGCGATCGACACGTTCACCTGGCTCCGGGAGCACGACGACCGGGTCGCCGTCGGCGGTGACTCCGCGGGCGGAAACCTCGCCGCCGCACTGTGCCTGCACCTGCGCGACCACGACCTGACTCCGCCGGTGACGCAGATCCTCGTCTACCCGGCGGTCGACGACCGCTTCGCGACGCCATCCTGGACCGAGTTCGCCGACGCGCCCTTGCTGACCACCGCCGACGCACGCTGGCTCTGGGCGCAGTACACCGGATCCGCCGTCATCGACGAGTACGCGGCGCCCATGAAGGCGGCCTCGCTGCGCGGCCTGCCGCCGGCCCTCGTGCTCACCGCCGAGGTCGACCCGCTGCGCGACGACGCGGAGGCCTACGCCGCGCGCCTGCGAGCCGACGGCGTGCCGTCCACAGTGGTCCGCCACACCGGCGTCTTCCACGGGTTCTTCACCGAAGTCGGCGTCTTCGCCCAGACGGACACCGCCCTCGACGACGTGGCGCGGCACCTCCGCGCCCATTGACGGACGTCGCCCGGGTCTCTACTTTCTTAGTCATCCGACTCAGACCTTTGACTAGAAGGCGGGGACCATGACCGACAGCCCGACACCTGCCAGCCCCGTCGTCGACGTCCTGTGCGTCGGCGCCGGGTTCTCCGGCCTGTACGCCGCCTACCAGGCACGTGAGCACGGCTGGACGTTCGCCGGGTTCGAGGCCGCGGCCGACGTCGGCGGAACGTGGTTCCTGAACACCTATCCAGGCGCGCGCTGCGACGTCGAAAGCGTCTACTACTCGTATTCCTTCAGCGAGGAACTGCAGAAGGAGTGGACGTGGAGCGAGCGATTCGCGCCGCAGGAGGAAATCCTCCGGTACATCAACCACGTCGCCGACCGGTTCGACCTGCGCCGGTACTTCCGGTTCGGCACCAAGGTGGTCGCGGCGAACTGGCTGCCCGCCGAAAAGCTCTGGGAGGTAACGCTCGACTCCGGTGCTACCCGGCGGGGCCGCTACCTTCTGGCCGCCTCAGGAGGACTGTCCACGCCGAAGGACGTCGACGTCCCCGGTCTGGAGAACTTCGCCGGCCTCACGGTGTCGACGAGCCGCTGGAACGTCTCGCTCGACGACCTCGCCGGCAAGCGGGTCGCGGTGATCGGCACGGGATCCTCTGGCGTGCAGTGCATTCCGCTCATCGCCGAGGTGGCCGAGCACCTGACGGTGTTCCAGCGCACCGCCAACTACGTCTTCCCGGCCCGCAACCGCCCGCTGCCGCCCGAGGTCGTCGACGACATCAAGAGCCGGTACCCCGAAATCCGGCAGGAATGCCGTTACTCCCCCGGCGGCATCCCGGACCGCCCGGTGACCGACCGCGCCTTCGACGTCTCCGACGAGGAGCGCCGGCGCCGCTACGAAGCGGCGTACGAGCGGAGCGGGTTCCTGGGCGTGGGCGCGGAATTCGCCGACCTCCTCTTCGACCTCGACGCCAACCAGACCGCGGCCGACTTCTTCCGCGGCAAGATCCACGAGATCGTCCACGACGACCGCACCGCGACGCTGCTGGAGCCGCACTTCCCGCTCGGCGCCAAGCGAAGCTGTTTCGGCACCGGCTACTACGAAACCTTCAACCGTCCCAACGTTTCGCTGGTTTCGCTCCGCGAGGAGCCCATCACGACGATGACCGCGGACAGCATCGTCACGGAGGCCGGTTCGTACGAGGTCGACGCCGTCGTCCTGGCGATCGGCTTCGACGCCTTCACCGGACCGCTCTTCGGGCTCAACGTCACCGCGCCCGGCCACGGCAGGCTGCAGGACGCCTGGCGCGACGGCGTCCGCACCTACCTCGGCCTGCTGACCGCGGGCTTCCCCAACTTCTTCATGGTCGCGGGCCCGCAGAGCCCCGCGCTGGCCAGCAACGTCGTGCTGACCATCGAGCAGGCGGTCGACTGGATCGCCGGCCTGATCACCCACGCGCGCGCCGAGGGCCACGAGGTCATCGAGACGACCACCGAAGGCCAGGACGACTGGGTGGACATTACGGAGTGGACGGTGAACCAGACGCTCTACGCGACCACCGACTCGTGGTACCGCGGCTCCAACGTCGCGGGCAAGCCGTCGACGTTCATGGGCTACGTCGGCGGTGTCGGCCGCTACCGCCGGATCTGCGAGGAGATCGCGCGCCGCGGCTACCCCGGCGTCGCCCTCGACAGTTCCGCGGTGGCGAAAGGCATCGGCCGGATCGACACGGAGGTCGACGGATGAAAGTCGTTCACCAGCGCTACGTCGCCTACTCCGACGCCCACTACGCCGGAAACCTGGTCGACGGCGCGTACAGCCTGAAGCTCTTCGGCGACGCCGGAACCCACCTGGCGATCCTGAGCGACGGCCACGAAAGCCTCTTCGCGGGCTACTCCTCCGTGGAGTTCCTCGCGCCTGTCCGCGGCGGCGACGTGATCGAGGTCGAGGCACGCCTGGCCGCCAAGGGCACCCGCAGCCGGACGGTCGACTTCGAACTGCGCGTGATCTGCCGCTCTGTGGACGAATCCGGCCGGGCCGAGGTCCTGGCCGAGCCCATCGTCGCGACCCGCGCCCGCGGAACGGGCGTCATCCCACTCGATCTCGTGAAGGAGTCTCAATGACCGCCGTACGTGAAGAATCCTGCGAGGTCGTGGTGGTCGGCGCCGGCATGGCCGGCCTGATGGCCGCGACGACCCTGGCCGACCGGGACGTCGTCGTCCTCGAAGCCACGGATCGGGCCGGCGGGCGTGTGGACTCGGTCCGCCAGGGCGACTACTGGATCAACGTCGGCACGCAGTTCACCGAGGGCACCGGCCCCCTGATCGACGCCCTGCACCGCCACCGGATCCCGATGGGCACCCTGGAGGGGAAGTCGGTGGCGCTGGCGCTCGGCGGGAAGCAGGTCGACACGTCCAACCCGTTCGCGCTGATGTTCCGCTCCCGGATGAGCCTGCTGGACCGGATCGGGCTGGCGGCCGTGGGCACCCGCATCCTCGCGAACGTCCCGTTCCTGGAGATGAACGCCGAGAACCGCTGGGCGAAGCGGGTCCGGGCGAAGCTCGACGCCCGGCGCGCCGACTTCGTGCTGCGCGGGGTCACCTCGGACCTCGCCCGGACGATGGTCCGCTCGTGGTCGGGGCAGTGGATGGGGTGCGAGCCCGAGGAAACCGCCGCCACGCAGTTCGTCTACTCGATGGGCATCCTGCTGACCGACCCCGGCAAGGTCCCGAACCTCTCGCTGCCCGAAGGCGGCAACCAGACGCTGACCGACATCCTGAGCAAGGACCTCGGCGAGCGGATCAGGCTGAACTCGCCGGTGACGTCCCTGACCCGGACCGCCGACGGCGTCGTCGTGGAGTACACCGGCGCCGACGGACCAGCGCGCTTGAACGCCCGGCGTGCCATCGTCGCGGTGCCCGCCGACATCGCGTCGAAGATCATCCGCGACCTGCCGCGGGAGTACCGCCAAGCGTTCGCCGACATCCGTTACGGCCGGTACGTGGTGGTGGGGTTCTTCACCCACGAGGAGGGGCCGCAGCGCTGGGACGACTACCTGGCCGTGTCAACGCCGGAGCTGTCGTTCCAGGCGATGTTCAACCACGCGGCCGCCGTGCGCCGGGGGAACACGCGCAAGCCCGGCGGCGCCCTGGCCTGCTTCGCCGGCGGGGCCGAGGCCGACAAGCTGTTCGAGCTGGGCGACGACGAGATCGTCGCCCGGTTCACCGCGGATCTCCTGAAGCTCTACCCCGAACTGGCAGGAAAGCTCGGCGAAGGCATCCTGCGCCGCCACCCGCGGGTGGTGCCGTTCTGGGCGCCCGGCGGAAGGGCCTCGCTCGCGACACTGCGCGACAACCTCGGTCCGGTCCACCTGGCCGGCGACTACCAGCTCGACGTGCCATCACTGGCCGACGCGGCCGACTCGGGCCGGCAGGCCGCGCAGAAGGTGCTGGCGAGCCTGCCCCCGCGCACCTGAGTCAACCGGACACGACCGTAGACGCAAAGAAGGCCCGGGTCGTCGCCCGCGTGCGGGACGAGGTGCCGTCGGGTCGGGAGGGCGCTCCGGTCATCGCGCAGGCCCGGCTGGTGGACCGGATCCGGGAGCACCAGCATCGGCCCGTCACCGTTGCTCAAGGCCGGCGCGCCGCGGCCAGCAGGGTGAGGGCGGCCTCGCGTGCGTCCTCCCCCGCGTGCCGGTCGTGGTGGTCGGCCACGGCGGTGGAGCCCTCGACGAGGATGAGCAGCTGCCGTGCCAGCCGGTGGGGGTCGGCGGCGCCGGCGCGGACGGCGATCTCGGTGAGCAGGTCGGCGTAGCGGCCGAGGTGGCGCGCGGTGATGGCCCGGACCGGGGCGGTGTGGTGCTGGGCGGCGGCGTTGAGCATTCCGCAGCCGCGGAACTCGGGCTCCTCGTACCACCCCTGGAGGGCGTCGAACAGGGCGGCGAGCTGGCCGGCGGGATCGTCGTGCTCAGCCTGCCGGACGACGCTGTCGAGCCATCGGACGAACTGGTCGCTGCGGGCTTCGAGCACCGCGTGGACGAGTCCGTCCTTGGTGCCGAAGTGCCGGTAGAGGGTTTCCTTCGACACCCCGAGGCGGGCGCAGAGCGCGGCGACCCCGATGCCGTCGAGCCCGCGTTCGTACAGCACCTCCGTGGCCTCGCGCAGGATCGCGGCGCGGGTGCGCTCCGGGTCGATGGTCGAGCCTTTGGCTACCGGCATACCCACGATCGTACCGATCGGTTCGATCAGTGTGCTAGCGTCCGGATGGTACCGATCGGTTCGATCTCGGGGGTGGGGCGTGACAGCGATCCGGCGGGCCGCGCGGCTGGCGCTGGGAACGGCGTCCGCGCTGGGCCTCGCGCGCTTTTCCTACGGCCTGCTCGTTCCGGCCATGGGAGACGACCTGCGGTGGACCTTGGCCGAGGCCGGGGCGGTCAGCACCGCGAACGGGCTCGGCTACCTGGCCGGTGCCGTGGTGACGGCGGCCGTGGTACGCCGGTGGGGTGCGGCCGCGGCGTTCCGCTGGGGTCTGGCCGTCACCGCGGTCGCGCTGGCCGCCACGGCGGCCGGTGACGTCTTCGTGGTGTTGCTGGCTGTGCGTGCCGTGGCCGGGGCGAGCGGAGCGGTGGTGTTCATCGCGGGTGGGGTGATCGCGGCCCGGGCTGCCGCGCGAACCGGCTCGAGCACGCCCATCACGGTGTACTTCGCCGGAACCGGCCTGGGCATCGGCCTCAGCGGCCTCACCATTCCCGGGCTGGCCGGCCACTGGCAGGTGGCGTGGATCGGGCTCGGCGTCGCCGCCGGGGCGGCGGCACTGGCCTGCTGGACGGCGGCGGAAACCGGGGAGGAGGAACCGGCAGGCGAAGCGGGCCACGCACGCGTCCGTCCACTGTGGCCGGTCGCCGCGGCGTACTTCCTCTTCGCGGCGGGCTACATCACCTACATCACCTTCCTGTCCGTGTACCTGGCCAACCGGCTCGCTCCGGTCGTCCAGGTGGCGCTCACCTGGACGCTGCTGGGCGCGGCCGTCGTGGCGGCGCCGGCGGTGTGGAGCCGTCCGATCACCCGCTGGTCCGGCACGCGCGCGCTGGCTCTCGTGCTCGGCGTGCTGGCTGCCGGAGCGGCACTGGCGCTGCTGTCGCCCTCGCCCGCGGTGGTGATCGCCTCCGCCGTCACCTACGGGGCAAGCTTCATGGCGGTCCCCGCCGCGGTCACCGCGCACCTCCGGACCGTCGTCGCACCCACCGACTTGACCGCCACCCTCGCTGCGTTCACCGCGCTGTTCGCCACCGGACAGACGGCAGGCCCCTGGCTCGCCGGCCTCCTCGCCGACCACACCTCGCCGGCCGCTCCCCTGGTGTGGACCGCCGGTCTGTGCGCCGTGGCGGCGGTTCTGGCCGGCGTCCGGCCACACCTCGAACCGACCGGCCACCACACCGAAGAAACCGGAGCCCGACCATGACCGCTTTCGTCCTCGTTCCCGGCATGTGCCACGGAGGGTGGTGCTTCGCCGACCTGACCGCACAGCTGCGCGGGCTCGGGCACCTCGTCCACCCGGTGACGCCGACCGGGATCGGCGAACGCAGCCATCTCCTGTCCGGCGGGGTCAACCTCGACACCCACATCGAGGACGTGACGGCGCTGCTGACTGCCGAGGACGTCCACGACGCCGTGCTGGTCGGCCACAGCTACGGCGGGATGGTCATCACCGGCGCCGCCGACCGCCTGCCCGGACGGGTGGACAGCCTCGTCTACCTCGACGCCGTCGTTCCGGAGGACGGTGACTCCTGCTGGGCGCTGGTCTCCGAGCAGGAACGCCAGTGGTACCTCGACGTCGTCGACAGCGGGTACGCCGTCCGCCCGCTGCCGTTCTTCGACCCGCGGGCCACCCCGCACCCCCTCGCCTCGGTGCTGCAACCGCTCCGCCTGACCGGCGACCCGGCCAGAGTCCGGCGGCGGGACTACGTCTACGCCGCCGGCTGGGACGGAGAATCGCCCTTCACCCCGGTCTACGAGCGCCTGCGCGCCGATCCCACGTGGACCACGCACAGTCTCGACGGCGGGCACAACCTCATGCGGGACACGCCCGGCGAACTGCTGAAGATCCTGCTCGACGTCACGACGAAGTAGCCACCCCTACGAGACGGCGAGCGCGGTGCCGTAGAGCACGGCCCGTCGAGCGAGAGGAGTTCACGGCCGGCCGCGTCGCCGGGGACTTCGCTCACCGGCGACAGCTCCGCCGTTCCCTCGGCGACCGCGAACGCCCGGCCGTGCCCGGCGTGGCCGGCGGCCCAGAGCGCGAACCGGCAGCGGCAAGCGCCTCCGCGAGCGGCTCGTAGCTGCCGATGTGCTCCCCCAGGCCGTGGAAGAACACCACCAGCCCCTTCGGTTCCGCCGGGGTCCCAGTGTCCATAGTGGACCTTCCTGCGCCGGCCGGTGAATTCAGGCCGAATCAGGCCGGGTGGAGCGACAGGTACCGCTTCGCCGCGTCGTGCCACCGGTTCCCGGGCAGCCCGGGTCAGCACGCCGCTGGGGTCAGCGGACGGTGCCGGGGCGAAGGTGGACGCCCGACGGGGGCTTGCCGCCGCGCGGTGTCCAAGCCCGCCACCCGTCCGAGACAGCCGCCGACTGGCCGGACAGCGACGCCGCAACCGGGACGATCGTCAAGATAGACACTGAGTCGCCCCTACTCAGGGGTAGCAAAAAAGCCCAGGTCATTGACCTGGGCTTTGCTCCCCCGCTTGGACTCGAACCAAGAACCCTCCGGTTAACAGCCGAATGCTCTGCCAGTTGAGCTACAGGGGAATGTCGCTCACTTCCGGTGCCGGTCTCTCCGACCGACAAGAGAAACCTTAGCCCATGCCCCAACCCCGCCTCACAGCACCCCCCACTTGGCGCAACCAGCACGCGCGCCGGGGTTTTCCTGGACAATGGACAGTCGGACGACCTAGTGACGGGAAGGCGTGGACGCGGATGAAGAAGTTCCTGCTGGGGGCAGGCCTGGGGTACGTGCTGGGCGCCAAGGCAGGCCGGGGGCGGTACGAGCAGCTCGTGCGCACCTACCGCCGGGTCGTCGACCACCCCATGGTGCAAGGGGCCGCCGGGGTGGCGCGGGCCAAGATCAGCGAGAAGGTGCGGCGCTGACCCGGGCCACGAAGAACACCCGGCGGAACTCGAACCACGTGATGCCGTCGGCTCGGGTGGGGTAGGCCGAGGCCAGGAGCGGGGCCAGTTCCGCGCGGAACCGGTCCCACTCGGCGTCGGCCAGTGCGGCGCGGACGGGGCGCAGCGCCGTTCCGGTGATCCACTCCAGCACCGGATTCTCGCCCCGCAGCGGCTGCGCGTACGTCGTCTCCCAGGCGTCGACCTCGCAGCCCGCGTCGAGCAGGAGGTTCGCGTAGCCCAGCGGGCTCGAGACCGCGTCGTCTTCGCGCAGGACGACCTCGGCCAGCCGGGACGACCAGGCCGGGGACGCCGCCAGCTGCCGCGTCAGCGCGTGCGAAGGGGCGTTGAAGTTGCCCGGCACCTGAACCGCCAGGTAAGCGCCCGAAGGCAGCGAAGCAGCCCAACGGCGAAGCAGCGAAGCGTGGTCCGGGACCCACTGCAGGACGGCGTTCGACACCACGACGTCGGTGTCCGGCGCCGGCGTCCAGTCTCGGACGTCGAGCACCGTGGCGTCGAGGCCGCGTGAGCGCGCTGCTGTCACCATTTCGGGTGAACTATCGCCGCACTCCAGCACCGCCGAGGGCCAGCGCTCCCGGAGGGAAACCGTCAGGTTGCCGGGGCCGCAGCCGAGGTCCACCACGCGCCGGGGCGACGAAGCGCCGATGCGCGAGATGAGGTCGTAGAACGGCCGGGCCCGCAGGTCGGCGTAGTCGAGGTACTTCCCGGGATCCCACACGGTCGCCTCCAGCAAGCAGTACGCCTGTACTGAGTACGAGCGTACTGCTATTCGCCGGGGTTGACCAGCTTCGCGGCGGCCTGCTCGGCGATGGCCGCGACCAGGGCGACGTCGGTCCCGGGGTCCGGGCGGACCTGCAGGACGCTGCCGTCGCGGCCGGGGACCTTGCGCTGGACGAACCACGCTCCCCCGGACCCGATCTCCTGCCGGTGCCGCGAGCGGATCGAGCCCTCGACGCGCTGGTAGGCCTCGCGCGGCACCTTGCCCGGCGCCGGCAGCCGGAACCGCACCGGCGGCCGGTCGGCCAGCACGACCGCCGCCCCGGCCGTGCCGGCTTCTTCCGACTCGGTCAGCGTGAACACCCCGTCCGACCAGGTCGCCTTGCCGACCAGGTGCCAGCCGACGCGCCGCGCGCCGTCTCCGGCCGGGACCCACAGGCCCAGCGCCGTCACGACCAGGTAGCCGCCGCCTTCGACCGGGGCGCTGTCGACGACGTCTTCACCGGGCGCGAGCGTCCCGGTGAAGTCGGCGGGCGTGCGGTCGCCCAGCAACCGGCGCAGGAAGCTCATCTCAGCCCCACGCGCCGGCGGCCGCCTGCTCGCCCAGCGACTTCTTGTACTGCTCCAGCGCGACGAGGTCGCCGAACAGCGCGCGGTAGTCGTCCGGCGCTTCGACCGGCGACAGCCGCTGCAGCTTGCCCTTGATCTCCGCGATCTGCCGCCCGACCAGGCTCTCCTGCAGCCGCGCGAGGATCGACGAGATGTACCGCGAGTCGACTTCGTCCTTGGCCTGCAACGGTTCCACGGCCAGCTCGGACAGCACGCGCCGGACCGTCCCTTCCGGACAGTGCGGGGCCGCCGCGTCCAGCAGCGCCGGGCCGGTCAGGCCCGAACCCGCGCCACCCGCCTTCAGCACCGCCTCGTGCACGGCCACGTACACCGGGTGGGTGAACGCCTCCAGCGGCAGCGCGTCGTACTCCGGCCCGGCGATCGCGGGCTGCTGCAGCGCGGCCTTCAGCGCCTCGCGCTGGACGGCGAACCGCGGGTCCTTCGGGGCCGGGCGGGCCACGTCCTGGGTCGGCGCCGCCGGGGCC
>NZ_JAAGNB010001853.1:0-818 GCF_010550475.1 Amycolatopsis sp. SID8362 | reverse complement strand
TCGCGGCCGGGGCGAGGACCGCGGTCACGCCGAGGAGGACGCAGCCGAGCCCGGCCACGACCGCGAGCACAGCCGCGGCCGGCCGGGCGAACTCGGATCGCCGCTCGGGCCGTTCGGTCACTTTTCCCTGCTCCACACCGGTGCTGATGCCCGGGTGATCGCAGCACCGAGGCTCGACGTTACCGAATCGTGTCCAATTCACTCGTTCGGGTTATCTCGCTGTGACCTACGCGTCAAGAACACACCGCCGGAGGGTCCAATCTCGTGAAAGACCCGGCGGCACGTGGTGAGATCCGACATCATTGCTGGTTTCAACCACCCCCGCTGGGGATATTCAGCAGGCGGAAGTGAGGTGCGCCGAGTCGTGCGAAGAATCGAAGAGCCCGCGGTGGGCGTGCTGGACGTCGGTTCGTTCAGTGCCCGGCTCGTGGTGGTGCCCGTCGCCGGGTCACCGCGGGAGCCGGTGTTGAACCACCAGACGCGGCTGCGCCTCGACCGCGAGCTCGACGCCCGCGGCCGGCTCACCGATCGGGGCGTGGCCGCCGTCACCACGGCCGTCGCCGCCGGGATGAGCACCGCTTACCGCCACGGCGTCCACGGCGTCTACCCGCTCGCGACGTCCTCGATCCGCGACGCGGCCAACTCCGCCGACGTCGTCCGGCACGTGGCCGGGGAAACCGGGGTCGAGCTGCGGTTCCTGTCCGGACCGGCCGAAGCCGGGCTCGCCTACCTGGCCGCCCGCCGCTGGTACGGCGCGGACGCCGGGCCGCTGCTGGTGCTCGACATCGGCGGCGGCACGGTCGAGCTGGCCGCCGGCT
>NZ_JAAGNB010001795.1:0-2017 GCF_010550475.1 Amycolatopsis sp. SID8362 | reverse complement strand
GCTCCGCCTGCAACAGCTCGACCGACCGGCCGGGGCGCTCGACCCGGGCCCGCGCGGTGAGCTCGGCGACCGGCGCCGGCCCGAGGATTTCGACGGTGACCCTGGCCAGCTCGGCCGGGTGCGCGGGTTCGACGTTTTCGAGGGCCCGCACCAGCAACGCCGACGGCGGCCCGAAGTGCTGCGCCTCCGAGGACCACGGGCCGGCGGTGTGCGCGGTCGCGGAGAACCGGCCTTCGCCGAGCGGGACGTAGAACGCGTCGGCCATCAGTCGGCCCGGTCCAGCGGCGTCTCCTCGCCGGCGTCGGGCTCCGGCCAGCCGGGGTACGCCGGTGGCGTGCCGCCGTACTCCGGGCAGTGCGCCTGGTGGTCGCACCAGTTGCACAGCTTGCTCTTGTTCGCGCGGAAGTCGCCGGTCTTGCCCGCCTTGAGGATGGCCTGCCAGATGGCTTCGAGGGTGCGCTCGAAGCGGAGCAGCTCGGCTTCGTCGGGGGTGTAGGCCAGCGATTGACCGTCGGTGAGGTACATCAGTTTCAGCTGCCGCGGCACGATCCCGCGCAGCCGCCACAGCACCACGGCGTAGAACTTCATCTGGAACATCGCCTTGGCCTCGCCGATTTCCCGCGGCGCGGCCCCGGTCTTGTAGTCCACGACCCGGATCTCGCCGGTCGGCGCGACGTCGAGGCGGTCGATGTAGCCGCGCAGCAGGACGCCGGAGCCGAGCTCGATCTCGACGTGCAGCTCGCACGCCTCCGGTTCCAGCCGCCGCGGGTCTTCCAGCTCGAAGTAGGCGTCCAGCAGCTTTTCCGCCGAGCGCAGCCACTCCGCGTGCTCGTCGGGCTTTTCGCCGTCGAACAGCTCGGTCCACTCCGGACGGTCCGCGGACAGGTCGGTCCACGCCGGGCCGAGCAGCTCCCGCGCCTGCGCGGGGACGCGCTCGGCGGCGGGCAGCGCGAACAGCCGCTCCAGCACCGAGTGGACGAGCGTGCCGCGCAGCTGCGCCTTGGTCGGCACCTCGGGCAGCCGGTCGACCGCGCGGAACCGGTAGAGCAGCGGGCACTGCTTGAAGTCGCTGGCCCGTGACGGCGACAACGCGGGCCGCCGCCGCACCTCGGTGGCGACGGCGGCTGGGGGTTCCGTGGTGACGGTGTCGGCGTCGGGCATGGGCAGAGCGTAACGCCGGGGTACGACAGTTCCGGCGACCGCAACGCCCGCACCCGGCCTGAGGTGGGGAGAAGCGCCGGATGGGAGCGCTTTCCGCCGCCTCCGCCCGCGCGCATGTCATGAAAGGGTCGTTCACCTCGCCGGACGACATGAACGACCCTTTCATGACATCCCCGAGATGCCGCGGACCGCTCAGGACACGCGGGTGCGCGACACCACCCGGTCCGGATCACCCGCTCCCCACACCGGGGCCTCTAGGCTCTCGGGCATGTCCGCGACCAGTGAACAGGGCACCGGGGGCACCCGGCAGGCCGTCCGCCCGGACGGCGGTCTCGTGCTGTTCCGCGTCGCCGGTGTGCCCGTGCTGCTGGCGCCGTCCTGGTGGATCGGCTCGCTGATCGTCGTCGTGCTCTACGCGCCGCTGGTCGGGCGGCTGCTCCCCGACGCCTCCACCGTGACGTCGTGGCTGCTGGCCGGCGCGTTCGCGCTGCTGCTGGGGCTCTCCGTGCTCGCGCACGAACTGGGGCACTGCCTGGTCGCGCTGCGGCTGGGGATCCCGGTGCGGCGGCTGCGCCTGTTCCTGCTCGGCGGCCTGTCCGAAGTGGCCCGCACGCCGAAGCGGCCCGGCCAGGAAGGGCTGGTCGCCGCGGCCGGGCCGGTGGTGTCGCTGCTGCTCGGGGCGTTCTGCGGGCTGCTGATGTTCGCCGTGCCGCCGGACGGCGCGGTCTGGCTCCTGGTCGCCGAGTGCGCCGTGGCGAACCTCGCCGTCGGCGTGTTCAACCTGCTGCCCGGGCTGCCGCTCGACGGCGGCAGGCTCGTCCGCGCCGGGGTCTGGGCGGCCACCGGCATCCGGTCG
>NZ_JAAGNB010001748.1:0-780 GCF_010550475.1 Amycolatopsis sp. SID8362 | reverse complement strand
GCCACGGCGCCGGCGGGGGAGACACCGAACGCAAGTCGCCCGCCTACCGGATCGAAGGCGCCGTCTTCGACAACCTCGGTGAACCCGGGCGCCGGATCATCGGTTCCCTCAACGACGACGAAGACCCGCCGTCCGCCCGCCGGACCTGGTAAGGAGACGCATGAGCGACATCGCCGGGATGAAGGCGGAGCTGGACGCTCTCGTCCGCGAGCAGGCCGATCGGCGTGCCCTGCGCGAACAGCAGGGCGAGGAGATCAAGGCCCGCTCGCAGGAGTACATGACCAAGCAGGTCCAGGCGGCCGAGCGGTACGTGCAGCACATCCGCGAAGTCGCGCAGCGCAAGACGAAGTCCGGCTGGAGCACCGACCGGTCGCACGCCGAGCCTGCCTCCGCCTTCGACGCGGAGGAGTACCCCGGCCCCGGCGGGTTCGCGCCGCCGCCGGGCCCGGCTCCGCGGCCGGTCCGGGACGAGCCGCGGCCCGCGCGCCGTCCGCGGGCGGCCGTCGAGGAGGAAGAGGACTTCAACAACCCCTGGTGACCGGCGACCAGACGTCGACGGCGATCTCGCGGAACCGCTCGGTGAACGGCCCGCGCAGCAGCTGCCGGAGTTCCGCTTCGAACTCCGGCAGCCGGTCGCCGAACAGGTGGGGTGCCGCGCTGGACAACGAAAAGACGCCGGCGACGACCTCGTCCGCGGTGCGGGTGACCGTCCGGCCGGGGACCTCGAACCGCCTCGGCCCGGTGAACCCCGCGGCGCGGTAGATGTCCGCTTCGCCGCCC
>NZ_JAAGNB010001693.1:0-959 GCF_010550475.1 Amycolatopsis sp. SID8362 | reverse complement strand
CCAGGCGGGGGTCCGACGGCGGCCCGGCGACGCGCACCGCCGCGGTCCGGTCGTCGTGGCCCCAGCGGACGTCACGCGGGGAGAACGGGGCCGTCCGCAGCCGGGCGTAGCTGTTCCACGTCGGCGCCCACACCGCCGTCAGCGCCCGCGCGTCGCGCAGCACGCCCGCCAGGAAGCCGCCCAGCAGGTCCGGCGGGGATCCGTCCACAGTGGACAACGACAGGTGCACGTGGCCGGAATTCCCTTGCCCCGGCTCGGGTGCGGCCAGGTAGGAGGCCGTGACCCCGTGGCGCGCGGCGGCCCGGCGCACGATCAGCTGCTGCAGCAGCACGTCGTCGCACGCGGCCAGGGCGTCCCGGTGGCGCAGCACGACTTCGTACTGCCCCGGGTGGCACTCCGCGCGCGCGGATTCGACGCCCAGCCCGGCTTCGGCGAGCCCGGACCGGATATCGGCGAGCAGCGGCGCCAGGTGCTCGGTGCCGCCGATCGCGTAGTCGGTGCCGTGCGTGGTGAGCGGTCCCTTCGCGCCGGTGAACACCACCTCGTGCTCGATGCCCACCGACGGCACCAGGCCGAGCCCCTCCAGTGCCGCGAGCTGCCCGCGCAGCACCTCTCGCGGGGCGAGTTCGGCGATCCGGCCCGACGGCCACTCGGCGTCGCAGACCACCGCCCACGTCCGGTCGCCCAGCGGGATCGCCGTCGCCGCGTCCGGGCGCATCCGCAGGTCGCCGAAGCCTTCGAGGTACCCGCCCAGCACGCCGGACGCCGCGAGCGGTTCGCGGTCCGGGGTCCACGCGAAGACGTAGCCGCAGACGCCGTAGCCGTCGTCGAGGACCGAAGCGGCGAACGGCGCGGCCAGCTCGACCGCGGCGAAGCGGGCGTGCGGGTCGGGCACCAGCAGGAGCAGACGCGCGCCGTCCTCCGCGAGCACCCCGCGCAGCACGGCGGTCCCGTCGGCG
>NZ_JAAGNB010001636.1:0-1310 GCF_010550475.1 Amycolatopsis sp. SID8362 | reverse complement strand
TCCTCCCGGCGCAGGCCGGGGACCCGCCGGAGGCGGCCGTCGTCGGGCAGCCCGGCCCGGCGCGGGTCGAGCGCGGCGCGGCGAGCCCGCAGGAACTCGCCCAGTTCGGTACCTGCCATGCCCCCAGTGTCGCAAGACCGCCCGCCGCGTGCCTGGTACCAGGGTGCATAGGCAGTTCCCTCCCTGGCCCGCCACCCGGGACCGGGCGACGGTGGAGTCATGACCGAACGAACCACCCTCCAGATCGGCGACCTGACCACCGGCCGCATCGGCTACGGCGCGATGCGCCTCACCGGCCCCGGCCACTGGGGCGACTACCCCGACCGCGCCGCGGGCATCGCACTGCTGCGCCAGGTCGTCGACGCCGGCGTGACGCTGATCGACACCGCCGACGTCTACGGCCCGCACACCAACGAGCAGCTCATCCGCGAAGCCCTCCACCCGTACCCGGAGCACCTGGTGCTCGCGACCAAGGGCGGCTTCGTCCGCAGCGGCCCGGAGATCTCGACGATCGCCGCGATCGGGCACCGCCAGTACCTGCGCCAGTCCGCGATGCTGAGCGCGCGCCGCCTCGGCGTCGAGCGGATCGACCTCTACTACCTGCACAGCGGCTACGCGCAGGACGCGTCCTTCGAAGACCAGGTCGGCACGCTCGCCGAGCTGCGACGCGAAGGCGTGATCGGGCACATCGGCCTGTCCAACGTGACGCTGGAGCAGCTGAAAGCCGCGCGGGAGATCGTCGAGATCGCCGCCGTCACCGCGCACTACAACGTCGTGGACCGCCACGAGCAGCCGTTGCTGGACGCGGCCGCCGAGGCCGGCGCGGTCTTCGTGCCGTGGCAGCCGGTGTCGCTCAGCACGCCGGGCGCGCCCACCGACACCGCCGGGCCGGCCGCCGTCCGCGGTGTCCTCGAACCGATCGCGGCGCGCCACGGCGCCACCGTTTCCCAGGTCGCGCTCGCCTGGCTGCTCGACCGCTCGCCCGCCGTCCTGCCGATCCCCGGCACGACGTCGCTGGCCCACGTCCGCGAGAACCTCGCCGCGCAGGACCTGCTGCTGAGCGCGGAAGAGATCGCCGCGATCACCGCGCTACGACGCTGACCTTCCCCTTGGTGTGCCCGCCTTCCTGGTAGGTGAACGCGGCACGCAGGTCGTCGAACGGGTACGTCCGGTCGATGACCGGCGTGAGCGCGCCGGACTCGGCGAACGCGGCCAGTTCGCCCAGGACTGCCCGCTTGTCCGGGCAGGCCACGGCGTCGGCGAGCACGACCCGCCGTCGCGCGAACGGCCCGGAGGCCAGCGCGGCGAAG